>JADQBO010000136.1 GCA_016278585.1 Desulfosporosinus sp. | reverse complement strand
GTTTGCTTTGCTCCAAAACGAATCTGCTTTATTCTACATATGTTTCAGACTTGCCCTCACTATCTTATTCATTTTTTCATTCTACCAATGTAAACTCAGTATAAACTAAACTCATCTAAACTTAATCATAATCTCGACCACTTCCGATGAATTGCCAAGACGAACCGGTGGTCCCCATGTACCATAACCTGAAGAAACAATGAGTTGGAAATTTCCCTTGCGCAGGTATCCCCAGTCTTTTTCAAAAATACGGCTTGTAATAAACTGAATGGGAAACAATTGTCCTCCATGGGTATGTCCGGATAGTTGTAAATCTACCCCTTGTTCAGCAGGCTCTTCTAAATGTGACGGTTGATGGTCCATCTGTATTATTGGAAGAGAACTATTCATTCCCTGCATTATTGTTTTTAAATCCTGTCTCTTCGCGCCGCTAAAACGTATGCCCGACTGATCATCTCGCCCGATAAGGTAGAAACTTCCGGTAATCTCTTGATAGCTATCACGTAATACCTTGACCCCTGCTTCTCCCAAGTATTTTATCGTTTCCTCGGCATTACCGCCGATGTACTCATGGTTACCTAGTACTGCGTATACTCCGTAGGGAGCACTTAGTTTACGAAAGTTATCTGATACTTGCTGTTTATTAGGCGATTCAATAGTTTCATCAAACACATCCCCTGCAAACAAAACCAAATCAGGTTTTAGATCATTGACGGTATTGACTAGTTTCGTCAGGTGATTATTATGAATGATCGTTCCTAAGTGGATATCCGAAACCATGACAACATGCAACTGTTTCAATGATCCAGCTTGTTTAGTGATTGACACATCGTAATGGTTTACCTGAGGATTGCGAGCATTCCATGCCCCGTAACTTACTATACCAACCACTAATAAAAAAACAACAACTCCAAACGTTGGGTTTAAGCTCCGTTTTAAATCCATCGGTATAAGCCGCAGCCAGCGGTCGAACCATCGAAATAAATCAATGATACTGATTACCAATAAAAAATAAACCATTAGGGCTAACCAATAAGCCCCAATTAACATCAGCCCTTCGTATAACGCCGTTGGAAGAAATTTTTCGCTAAACTTACTGACTAAGTAAGAGGACGCAAGTATGAAAAAAATCGGCCAATAAACTTTGGCACTCAAGAAAGGCACATAACTAAATAGGGCTTGCCATCCCCTTAACCCAATATAGTAATTAAGTCCACCATAGATTATAAAAACAACACTTACTATCAAAAAAAAGAAAGGGGTTATCATTTCTCAGTTCAACCTCCTAATCCAACGTTGGCTCCGATGCTTCACTAGAGGTTATTATATACCGTTTTCTTGCTTAGTCACATACCTAAAACACGCCTAGTTATAAGTCGATCGCTTAAAAGATTGTATTTAAGTGGAAGGAGTAAGTAGTTGAAGACGAGAATATAGTACTTAAGCCTAATATCAGCTTAACTTTTATTTTTTTCTGAACTTAAAGGGGGTCGATCATTGAATGACTACTAACTTTAACGAAGGTGGGTATGCGCCTGCATTTATGAAAAGCAGAGAGAATTTACGTAAGTTAGAGCCGCAAACCATTTCAGAACGGTCGTTATGCAAATACCTGAATGATTGCTTTAGAATCGAAAGCTTTGGACAGCTAATCGAAATTACCTATCCCGAGGGACAAATAATAACTCAAGGTTCAAATAATCCCGCTTTAGATCAGCGATTACTGCTTCTTAATTACTTAAGTTACTCCAAGAATGTCCCCTTCTCTGGCCAATGGGTATCATACCGTGATTTACCACACGGGAATGTATTCTACCTTAATATTAAAAAAAATGTTATTAATGCTTTAGGTGATTTTTTTTCTAGCTGTAATAACGTCATATTACGTCAGAGTTTAACCGAAGGGGGGTTCACTTTACTACCAGCTAAAGCTGATATTGCAGCTAAAGGTTTCTTTACGCCCAGAATCCCGATACTTCTGCAGTTTTGGGAAGGTGAAGAGGATATCCCATCCACATGTCAAATTCTTTTTGACAGTACAATTACAGAGCAAATGCATATTGAAGATAGTGCCGCATTGTGCGGAATTATTAAAAATCAAGTTATCAGTCAGTACAATAAAGCTCTTCGCTGACAAAGGAACAGCGAAGAGCTTTAAGGATCTGGTATACTAATTAAATGCTAGTTTTTTATTTACGGTTTCAATATTACTTTAATACAATCATCAAGTTTTTGATCAAATAGTTCATAGGCTTTCTTCCCTTCAGAAAGGGACATTCTGTGAGTTATGATATCCGTAGCATCAAACTCATTCTTTACTAATAAAGCTAAGATGCGGTCAATGTATGCATGAGCAGGACATTGACCCATTTTCAATGTAATATTTCTGGAAAAGAAGTCTCCAAATGGGAAGTTATTATATCTTGCACCATAAACTCCAACAACTGAGACTGTTCCGCCTTTACGCACAGCCTGAGAGGAAATCTCAATCGCAGACTTTGAACCACCCTGAATCTTTAAAGCAGTTTCAATTTTTTCAATAGTCGACATCTCTCCATCCATTCCAACACAATCTATGACAACATCTGCTCCACCATGAGTCATCTCTTTTATAGTTTCACCGGCATTTTCATATTCATGGAAATTTAGTACTTCTACCTTGTTGAACTTCTTAGCATGTTCAAGCCTGTAGTCAATATTATCGACTGCGATAATTCGACTTGCACCCATTTGGGCCGCCCATTTCTGCGACAATAATCCTACCGGTCCACACCCTAATATGACAGCAGTGTCACCACTCTTTATCCCAGCATTCTCCACTCCCCAATAGGAAGTAGGTAGGATATCTGTTAAAAAGAGTGCCTGTTCATCCGTCAGCTCTTCTGGGATTATTTTAGGTCCTACATTAGCATATGGCACCCTTAGATATTCCGCCTGACCACCATCATATCCACCATAAAGTTCACTATAGCCAAAAATTGCACCTACTTCACCGTGTTCGTTTGAATTATCACATTGACTCCATAAATCGTGATTACAATACCAACATTGTCCACAAGATATTGGAAATGGCACAACAACTCGATCGCCTTTCTTAACCGTATTAACATCCTTGCCAATTTCTTCAACAATACCCATAGCCTCGTGTCCAATTATAAACCCTTTGGGCATTTTAGGAATTCTCCCTCGTACCAGGTGTAAATCTGAACCGCAAATCGCGGTGGAGGTTACTTTAACGATGATATCATCCGCTTTGATAATTTTAGGATCCTCGACATTCTGTACCTCAACATTTCTAACCCCTTGAAAAGTAATAGCCTTCATTCAACAGCTTCCTTTCTATGGAAATTAAATGTAAGGCTATTTTGTCAACTATCCTAGATTTTCATACCCTATGTATAAGAAACGACGATTAATTTAACCTACAAAGGATTGAGCCTTTATAATTGCGTCGGCTTATCAACATAAAACCTTATTACAAAAGTCTCCCCGTAAAATGAGGAGACCTTTGTAATAAGGTTTTTATTCCTGCAAAAAAAAGCACTTTGCTTCCTCTAATCTAAGTTCCAAAAGATACTTTTCCATCTTAGCTTTAGACCCCTTTATCATTTGGAATTGTTTTATACGACACTAGCTAAAATAATCTACTCTTTACCCTCTTTGATGAAGGGAAGATCAAAAACTGCCGGCTAACAAACCGGCAGCATATATTAGTTTTAGGTTTAGGTACATGTAGATTATATCTTAATTCCTCATACTTATACCTAGAATGAGCAAACTACAGCATAGTACTTCATATATGTTTATCTCTTGTAAAGAAAGGAAACTTAAATATGGATATTTCTCTAGAAGACATTATACAGGCGAGGGCAACACTCCAAGGAGTTTCCTATAAAACTGCATTGGTCTATAACCCAAGTTTAAGTGATTTGAGCGGCAACCAAGTTTACGTAAAAATGGAAAACCTCCAGCGCACGGGCTCCTTCAAACTTAGAGGAGCGTATAATAAAATTGCCCATTTAACCGAAGAAGAAAAAAAAAGTGGCGTGATCGCAGCGTCTGCTGGCAACCATGCCCAGGGTGTTGCAGTGGCTGCAACCATTTACGGCATCAATTCCACTATTGTTATGCCTAAGCACGCTCCTCTTTCGAAGGTAACGGCAACCCGCAGATATGGTGCAGAAGTCATTCTTTTCGGTGAAGTGTATGATGAAGCTTACAATGAGGCTCGGCGCATTCAAGCGGAAACCCAAGCAACGTTTATTCATCCCTTCAATGATCCACTAGTAATTGCAGGTCAGGGAACCATTGCCCTAGAGCTCCTTGACGAACTACCTGACGTGGAGGTCGTCGTCTTGCCTATTGGGGGCGGTGGATTGATCTCAGGTGTCGCTTTGGCGCTAAAGACCATGAATCCCGCTGTAAAGGTAATAGGTGTACAGAGTAAAAACAACCCTTCGATGCAGGAATCAATTACCCATCAACAAGTCAGGACGATTAAAGGATTCCCGAGCATTGCCGATGGGATTGCGGTAAAAACTCCCGGTGACCTGACATTTGAGCTTGTGAAACAGTATGTTGACGAAATCGTGACTGTCGACGAGGACGAAATAGCTAGTACTATGCTTTTATTCTTAGAAAGTGCTAAAGTGGTCGCAGAAGGTTCTGGGGCTACTCCAGCTGCTGCGATTCTACATAGTCTAAGCCATTATAAAAATCGCAAAATGGTTGTAGTACTAAGTGGCGGAAACGTCGATGTTAACATCCTTGCCCGCACCATCGACAAAGGACTTGTTAAAAATGGTCGAAAATGTTTTCTGACCACTGTGATTAGCGATCGACCTGGTGCCCTGGCGCAACTCCTAGAGTTGATTGCCAGCAGGGGGGCCAATGTCCTCGCCGTTACACACAGGCGGGAAACCTTAGATATACCGATTAGCCATGCTAAGGTAGAACTCGAATTGGAGACCATCGATGCGGCCCAGGTGCAAACCATCAGAACGTTACTTGAGGAAAATTACTACCGCGTGATAATTCAGTAGTCGTTAAACACCCAAAGTCCTTTCATATTAAAAGCATATGCTTTATCTAATTAGGTCCCTAGACTAAGCTTATTAGCAATCCCCGCCAAGGCTTCCCCCTGACACATTAACCTAACAAAGATTCCAGATGAGCCTTAATTTCTTTGGCTAGTTCTACGAATTTAGGGCTTAAGTCAAAGAGGCTTTGACCCGTAAGATCCGCCTGTACTGCAATAGGGTCATAAGGCAGATATCCCAAGATAGGAATAAAACTCATTTCCCTTTTAATTTCTTCAATCTGACCGGGATGTACTTTATTAATGACGGCATATACGCGGTTTACACCAATGTCTTTAGCCAGTTTAACCACAGCATGTGCAGTCTCAAAACTCCGTTTGCCCGGTTCGACGACTACAATAAAAGCGTCCACTCCCTTTGCCGTTCCGCGCCCGAAATGTTCTAAACCTGCCTCCATGTCTACAATGACAGTTTCATTCCGTTCCAAAACCATATGCTCTAACAAACTGCGTAGTAAAGTGCTTTCAGGACAGGCGCAGCCAGCCCCTCCCAACGTTACCGAACCCATCCGTAAAAGTTTGATTCCGTTATGCTTAGCCACATAGGTGTCGGGAATATCATCTACGAAAGGATTTATACTAAACATAGCCCCAATTGATCCTGGTTCTGCGCCAGTACGTTCTTTAATTAGCTTCTTTTCCTCAGAAATCGGAGTGAGCTTAACTAGCAGCTCTTGAGGAAATCCGAGGGCAGTCCCTAAATTAGCATCTGGGTCAGCATCAACCGCAAGGACATTTTGCCCCCTTTGGCTATATAAATGGCATAAAAGGGAGGCCAAGGTGGTTTTACCCACCCCACCTTTACCAGAAACAGCAATTTTCACGCTCTTATTAGTTTCGCTCATTTTTGTTGCTTTCCTTTCTGTTGGTAACAACCCTCATTAAATGAGGTCTGCTTTTTATAACTTTAAATCTGGGCTTTCCAATCCTAAGGCTGTACGCTTTTTAATAATGCGTT
>JADQBO010000405.1 GCA_016278585.1 Desulfosporosinus sp. | reverse complement strand
GAAATCATTCAAGAGTTGAGGCCCCGTTTAGTGATATTGGATATTTACCTTCCAGATTTAAATGGGATTCAAATTCTTCGAGAAATACGGCGTTATGGGATACCCACAGATATCATTTTGATCACGGCCGCTCAAGACGTTGCAACAGTTCAAGCAGGCTTACGTTTCGGTGTGGTTGACTATATCATTAAACCCTTTAAATTTGAACGTATTAATACCGCCTTAAAAAATTATCAGACCTATACAGAACAATTTAGAAATCGAGGGGAGATGAATCAAGAGGATCTAGACCGGCTAATCAAAATCCTCCCTAATTCTGAAATTCAGTATAGTCGAAATCGAGAGGAATTACCAAAAGGATTGCGAGAGATTACTCTTCAGCAAGTTTATAATTTTCTAAAAGAGAGAGGCAAAGGGCTTTCAGCAGAAGAAGTTGCTGAAGGGGCTGGTTTAGCGAGAGTCACAGCACGTAGGTATTTAGAGTATTTGGAAAAAATTGACCGGGTACTATTAGAAACTCAATATGGGTCTGTGGGCAGACCTATCAACAAATATAGAATTGTACCTTAGGGTACGATTTTTTTATTGATCAGTATGAACTGATTGATAGCAGAATAGGACACTCGGTCATCCTAGGAAGGATTAGTACAACTGTCTTAATTGACCAATAAGACCATAAAAATCAAAAGGACCAAAAGTATTGTGAATAGTCTGAAAATATAATAAACTACAAATATTCAAACTATAAAAATTATGAGGAGTCGCATGCATGGCTAGAAATAGCTGGATTACCCTAATTATAATCCTTATCCTTGGCTTATCAGGTTGTGGAAGCAGAGTTGTAGATGGTCAACAAGTCAATAAGAAAGAAAAAATCATCATTAAGTTTTCACATGTTGTTAATGAAAATACTCCTAAAGGATTGGCTGCAATTCGTTTTGCTCAGCTTATTCAAGCTCGTTCCAATGGCTCAATCGAAGTTCAGGTTTTTCCAGACTCCCAATTATTTAAAGATGGTGAAGAATTCGAGGCCTTAAGTCGGGGAGATGTGCAGATGATTGCGCCGGCAACCTCTAAAGTATCTCAATTATTTCCTCAATGGCAGATCTGGGATCTTCCGTACTTGTTTCCTAATCTAGAAAGTGTTCACCAAATCATGGATGGACCCATAGGAAAGGCCTTACTTGAACAGTTGGAAGAGAAAGGTCTGCGAGGATTGGCAATGTGGGATAACGGGTTTAAACACTTGACGAATAACGTTCAGCCAATCATTAAGCCCAGTGACTTTAAAGGATTAAGGTTTAGGGTTATGTCTCCGGGAGTTTTGCAAGAACAGTTTAATAATTTCGGGGCCAATACCGTTCTTCTTCCCTTTAATGACGTTTATGAGGCATTAAGTGAGGGAAACGTGGATGGGCAAGAAAACACAATTTCAAATATATATACTCAAAAATTTGATCAACTTCAGGACTATATGACCCTTAGCGAACATGGTTTTTTGGGGTATGCAGTAATTGTAAACGTAGAGTTTTGGGACCAACTTCCAAGTCAAGCCCGTGAACTGTTAGAAGAGACTATGGCAGAAGTCACACTTTGGGAGAGAGAAACTGCAAAAGAGTTAAATCAGATGCAATTCGAGGAAATTAAAAAAAAGAATCTGATCGAAATTTACTCTCCGACCGCTCGGGAAAAAAGGATTTGGAAAGAGGATTTCTTCTCGGTTTATTTCAAATTTCAAAAAGAAAATGGTTCAGACTTTCTTAACGATGTGAAGAAATGGATCGAACCGCGAGAAAACAATTGAACAATTAAGACGATGGATTTAGGGGGGTGAGGCTACGAGTCTGGGAAAATCCTAGGGATAGTAAGTTTAAATAAGTGTAAGGGGGAGAAAAAATGTTCAGAAAAAAACCAATAGCAGTGGCTTTAAGTGCAGTACTAGTCTTAGCCCTTTCCTTAGTAGGATGCGGAGCAAAACCGGCAGCAACCGGTGGAGAGAAAGAAGTAGAGCCAATTATCGTCAAATTTTCCCATGTTGTGACTCCTGATACTCCAAAAGGGAAGGGGGCTTTGAAGTTTAAGGAGTTAGCCGAACAGAAAACGAATGGGAAAGTGAAAGTAGAAGTTTATCCTTCTTCCCAACTTTACGGAGATAAGGAAGAACTAGAGGCAGCCCAATCGGGTAATGTTCATATTATAGCACCTTCAGTAACCAAATTAGTTGGTTTAAACCCCAAATTTCAGTATACAGATCTTCCCTTCTTATTCCCTGACAATGAGGCTGTCTATAAATTCTTTGCTTCGGATTCCATGAAGGGTCTTATGAATTCCCTAGATAAATTTGATCTCCAAGGACTTGCGGTGTGGCCAAATGGCTTTAAGCAATTTACCAATAGTAAACGGCCCCTGGTAACTCCTGAAGATTTTAACGGTTTAAAGTTTAGAACTCAGGCCGGAAAAGTATTGGAAGCTCAGTTTAAAGCATTAGGAGCAGGATCTGCAACAATTCCTTTTGGCGAAACGTATGCTGCACTACAACAAGGAACAGTGGATGGACAAGAAAATACTTATAACAATATTGATACTCAAAAATATCAAGAAACCCAAAAGTATCTTACAGTAACCAATCACGGTAGGATTGATTATATGATTATCGTAAATAAGAGTTTTTGGGCAGGATTAGCCCCGGATATTCGGAAAGCCTTGGATGAAGCTATGGCTGAAGCGACCACATATGCCGTCGAACAAGCAGACCTCCTCGATCGAGAGAGTATGAAGAACCTAAAAGATGGAGGGAAACTACAGTTTACGGAGTTGACCCCCGCTCAACTGGGCGTGTTCCAAAAAGCTATGCAACCGGTTTATACTGAATTTGAAAGTGTGATTGGCAAAGATTTAA
Organism: Desulfosporosinus sp.; assembly: GCA_016278585.1. Classification (GTDB taxonomy): domain Bacteria; phylum Bacillota; class Desulfitobacteriia; order Desulfitobacteriales; family Desulfitobacteriaceae; genus Desulfosporosinus. Next base: position 3,158 of record JADQBO010000405.1, on the reverse strand, counting down.
TTGACGCAGCGTTTGCAGCTGGTCAAAAGTAAAGTGATTTAGGTTAGTCGTTTAAAGGGTTCTTCTCTGGAAGAACCCTTTGCAAATAGATCAGTATTCCTAAGTATTAAAGAGCCGAAAAATAGTGAGGTGAGATAGATGAAAACATTTTGGCGAATATTTGAATTTCTAGAAGATTTTTTTGCTGGCGGGTTGCTTTGTTTGGGTGTAACGATTATTTTCTACGGTGTCATTATGCGTTATGTGTTTAATGATGCCCGCTCCTGGGTCGATGAAATATCTCAATACATGATCATTTGGGGGACGTTAATTGGCACTAGCGTAGCTTTGCGTAATGACCATCATATTAAAGTTGATATGTTATTTAATGTTTTTCCGAAAAAGGTACAGTACTTTGTTACTTTGTTTGCTCATGCTGTTGGAATCGTCTTCAGCTTTTTTCTGGGTTTTAATGGTTATAAATTGGTCGCTTTCACCCATAATACAGGACAGTTGTCTACCGACGTGGGAGTACCCTTGTATATGGTTTACAGTATTTTACCGCTGGCCGGAGCGCTTTTGACGTTTCGATTCCTAATCAAATTCTATGAAGCTGCGCGTAATATCGGCGGGTTCGGCAAAGTGGCGGAAAGGATGTAATAAGATGTTAGTAGCAGTATTGTTTTTACTTTTTGTTATTTTCTTTCTTTTAAACGTCCCTATTGCCATAAGTTTAGCAATGTCCACAATTGCACTTATCGTGACTACCGAGACGTTTAATCTGATGATGATTCCACAGCGAATGTTTGCCGGACTGAACTCTGCAACATTAATGGCGATACCGGGCTACATTCTAGCCGGAGTTTTGATGTCACGTGGGGGAGTTTCTAAATACTTAATTGAGAGTTTGCGGGCTTGGATCGGCCATCTACCTGGCGGTTTAGCTGTAGTTACCATTGTAGCATGTATGATCTTCGCTGCAATATCAGGATCCAGTCCGGCAACCGCGGCAGCGATCGGGGCAATTATGCTTCCCGCTTTGGTAAAGGGGGGGTATCCTAAACGCTATGCCATGGGGCTTATCGCAGCTGCAGGGACCCTGGGAATCTTAATCCCACCGAGTATTCCGTTGATTGTATATGGTGTGACTTCGGATGTATCTATAGGAAAGCTGTTTATGGCTGGGATTGTTCCTGGCTTATTATTAGGAAGCATCTTAATAGCCTCAGCAATTATCTATGCTAAGAAAAATGGTTATGGTCGTATGGCAAAAGCCACATGGTCTGAACGATGGAAGGCCTCTTTAAAAGCCATACCGGCAGCTTTATTACCGTTTGTAATTTTAGGTAGTATATATACTGGGGTATGTACCCCTACAGAAGCTGCTGTAATTGCAGTCTTTTATACCCTGGTAGTTTCCATCTTTATTTATAAAGAGTTGCACTTTAAAGACATTAGGGGCATTATACGGGAGACTATTAATACATCCTCGATGATTTTTTTGATTATCGCCGCTGCCATGGTTTTTGCGCTCTATTTAACCAACAATCAAATCCCCAACTTAGTGGCTGCATGGATAAGTGAAGCTAATCTAAACATTATCTTATTTTTCCTAGTTATTTCTCTTGTATTCTTCGTGATGGGCACTTTCTTAGAAGCCGTTTCGATTATCTTAATTGTTTTGCCTATTTTGTTACCGATTATTAAACAGTTAGGAATTGATCCAATTCATTTTGCTATTGTCATGACAGTTAATATGGAATTAGCAATGATCACTCCCCCCGTTGGCTTAAACCTCTTTGTAGTTAGTTCAATGGCCAAGGAGCCTTTAGGAGAGGTTGTTAGAGGTGTTATTCCTTTCATCCTCTTAATGATTTTGGCAATGGTCTTGATTATCGCCTTCCCAGATCTGTCACTATTTATTCCGAACGTATTAATGGATTAGCTAGGTATTAGGTTGATGGGTTTGACAATGTCTACAAAACCTAGTTGTGCTTATTGACAACTAGGTTTTAGCTTTACTAATTATTCAAATTCTAAAAGTTAAAAACTATTGCAGGATATTCCAGGTCGTGGAGCGAATATTCTAATAACTATACTTTTGAATAGTTTGTCGTAGTTAGTATTTGGGAGGTAAACTTATGGCTCGTAAAGTGAACGTGGGTATTGTTGGCATGGGCCAGGGAGGGGGGTCTATCTATAAAACGTTACGTAGTATTGAGCATATTGAGATTGCTGTAGTTTGTGACTGTCTCGAAAATACTCAGGGGATGAAAATTGCACGTACGGACGGTGTGCAGACTTGTCTATCAATCCAAGACTTTTTAAAGGTTGCAAATCTGGATGTAATAATTGAAGCTACAGGAGTTGACTATGTTCAAAAACAAATAGATCAAAATAAGCAAAAATCTTGTGTTGTTATAGAAGCTCAAGGAGCGAATCTAATGATGTGTATCATAGAGGAAAAGGAAAAGCTAGCGGATATCAAACGTCTAAAGGGAGAACTCGATGCTATTTTGAACTCTGTACAGGAAGCCATTGAAGTTGCGGGTATTGATGGTAGCATTAAATATGTCAATCCATCGTTTAGTCGTGTAACCTCAATCCCTGCTAGTCAACGAATTGGCCATAATATTTTTGATGTCTCTCCCAATGGGGCCTTGGCTCGTTCTCTACGGACTCATGAAGCGGTATTTGCCCATCGTGCTGTAGTTGGAGGAGCGAATGTGGAGGTAGTTGCCAATGCATCCCCCATAGTTGTTGACGGTAAAATGGAAGGTGCAGTGGTAGTTTTTCAACCTCTAACGGAAATTTATAAATTGATGGAACAGCTGAAAGCATCTAATCAAGTCATTGACGATTTGCAAACTCGAATTAATCAGATTTCCACTAGTTCATATACATTTGATGACTTAATTGGAAGTCATCCTGAATTTGAGAGTGCCTTAGATTTGGCTCGCAAGGCGGCCAAAAGCAACTCAACGATTCTTATTACAGGGGAATCAGGGACTGGAAAAGAATTGTTTGCCCATGCAATTCATGGCTCAAGTTTGCGCTTAGATAAGCCCTTTATTAAAGTTAACTGCGCGGCTATTCCGGAAACGTTACTCGAGAGTGAATTTTTCGGACATGAAAAGGGATCCTTCACTGGGGCATTAAAAACAAAACTTGGCAAAATG
>JADQBO010000261.1 GCA_016278585.1 Desulfosporosinus sp. | reverse complement strand
CCAATATTTCTTTCAAGTAGAATTTCCATTTACACAAAATAATTTACATTCCCGAAAAAACTGGTCTACTGCTAAACCATGATTAGCCATTTCAAAAAACTCGTTACCCGCACTAGTCATTCTGTAAGGTTGTATAATCATAAACACAAATGTTACTAAAGTAATGGGTACATAAAGCTTAAATATTAAATTCCTCATATCTAAACAACAACCATTATTTCTATTTTTATAATACAAAAATATACAAACAGAAGTTACTACGGCAAAAAACATTAAGCTAATATACATTAACAGTGGCCTGCTAAATAGAACGCCAATATTTTTGTTCATTACGTTTAAAAATTCCAGCGCAAATGATTGTGCTATACCCGTAAATAACAATGGGATTCCGCTAATAACAATTGCATTTTTGTATTTATCCAATTGTTTAACCTCTGGTTTCGGTACGGAATCGATGTATTTTTGTTGTAAAGAATAACAGCCAAGACTTAATAAGGCCCATGATAAAACGACAAACCCCTCATGAAGTGATATATTTAAATGTGTTATAATCCTATATTGGTATAAATTAATTATAAAATCATAACGCAAAGAAAATGTATATATGAATATTACTAAAGGGGTTGAAATAAGCAAAGACCAAATAAGCATATTAAAGTCTCTTCTATCGCTCTTCTGCCTTAAAAATAACCAACTAAATAAAACAGCAATCCCAATGAAAAAAGCACCCAAATCCTTGCTTGCAGTAAGGATGCTTATCAAAATGACTGCAATTCCTATCAAGGATGCATCTCTTATAATACTTTAACTTCTTCGTCGATTCCCGACTTATAATAATTGCTGAAACCAGCATAAAACGATACAAAAAAGATGATTACTAACGCCAAAACACCAAAAAGCAAGAGGAAGTAACTGTTTATTCGTGATGCAATATTTAAATCTACAGCAGATGCAGCTGACATAGCGTGATTTGAAAAATCTCTAATACTCCATCTGATTTCTAAAAAAGCATCATAGAACGGCAGTATAAGTAGAAGGGTAAAAAAAACACTTGATAAAACTACATTAAACATAAAATGAGGCCTATTCTTTATATCAAGGTTAAGTTGGGTTATCAATTTGTTTGTCACCGAATATGCCCCTCTCTAAATATCTAGATATTTTTGCATTATAAAATAAACACGTTAAATTTAGCAAGGGAATTGGAAATTTGTTTTTTTGATACATCGCTTTCTTGTTTAAGGCAATGAATTGACAAAAAGCTCACCTCAAGATTTTCAGACGAAGACACCGATTTACGGCGTTAAACGTTCCTTAAGATTGTTGAAAGCCTCCTCAACCACATCTTTTGAACAGTAGATATCCAATACGTCACAGCAGATCCTTCACCATATTAGAATCAAGGAAAAGTAACTATAATGTTTCTTCATCGTATCGATTGTTTGTGGATCAAGGTCATTCCGCGACGGAGGTTCTTTATTTGCAGTACAAATTCTTTATAAAAAGATCCATCTAATTAGTTTATCGTAATTGGCACCCTAACGAAAAATCCTCCCTATCCAATGTCAAATTAGGATTATAAAAGGGATCTTTCTGTAAAACATTCCCCCATTTTTCTTGCATAAACTTAATCTCTTTCAAGAACCTTTCTTGCTTCTCTGGAGTATTCTCAATTCCGCGGCTCTTAGATTCATGATGATAAAGTTGCACTTGGGGGAGTACAACATTGTAAAAACCCTTCTTCCGTATCTTCAGGCAAAAGTCTATATCATTGAAGGCAACGCCAAGACGTTCTTCCAGTCCATTCGCTAACCAAAAGGTAGATTTTTTAATCATAAGACATGCACCCGTGACAGCAGAGTAATTCGATGTAAGCAAAAGTCTATCGAAGTAACCTGCATTATTCCGATCTAACCCTTTATGACTATGACCCGCAACTCCTCCAACTCCTAAAACCACTCCAGCATGTTGAATTGTATCATCAGGGTAGTACAACATTGCTCCTACTGCACCAATGCTAGGGCGTAAAGCTTGTCCTGCCATTTCTTCTAGCCAGTTCGGAGTGATCACTTCAACATCGTTGTTGAGCAAAAGAAGAAGTTCTCCCTTAGCAGTCTTAGCTGCTTCATTGTTTAATTTAGAATAGTTAAATGGCATGTCCAGCCGCAAAATATTGAATCGTTCTGGTTCGTTATTTTGCCATTGATCAAATAGTGCAAAAGTTTCCTGCTCCTTGCTTCCATTGTCGATTATGATAACCTCAAAGTTTTTGTATGTACTCTTTTCAAAAACGGACTTCAAACAGGTACTTAGTACGGAGGCTAAATCACGTGTCGGTATGATAATCGAAATAAAAGGATTTTCAATTGGAGGATAGTGGACTCGATAATGTCCAGGATAATTCACTAATGATTCCACCCATCCACCTTCTCCCCTCCGCTCTAACGCTTCATGGATAGCTCTTTCCCCTGCTTTAAGAGCATAACTCTTATTGTCTGTTATTGCTGCCGTTGACCCTGCTATCGTCCGCCAATGATAAAGCACCTTTGGGATATGGTAAATTTCCTTGGTTTTCTCCGTAAATCTAAGAACTAAGTCATAATCTTGACTTCCTTCAAATCCAACTCTGAATCCTCCAATCTCCTCAATCAAAGTCCTTCGGTAGACTCCCAAATGACAGGTATACATTTGAGACAAAAAAGTATCTGGTGACCAGTCTGGTTTAAAGAAAGGAGCATGTCGTCTGCCTTCCTCGCTTATCTTATCTTCATCACTATAGATCATGTCAGCCTGAGGATGCTTGTTAAGTAAAATTGCATTTTCATACAATGCTTCTACAGTTAGATCATCATCGTTATCTAAAAGAGCAACGAACTCCCCACTAGCTAACTCTAACGCCGTATTTGATGCTGCTGAGATGTGTCCATTCTTTTCCCGGTAAATGACCTTGATCCTCTCGTCCTTAGACTTATATTCTTCCAATACTCTCCGCACATGCGGCTTGGTTGAAGCATCATCCGAAATGCAAAGTTCCCAATAAGGATAGGCCTGAGCTAATACAGAATCAAGGCACTTTCTCAACCAGCGTTCTTCAATATTATAAACTGGTACAATAAGAGAGAACATAGGCTTATAAGGTAATTCAATACTATGTTTCCTCATTCTCTCGATATCCTTGTCTGAGATAGGATGGAATTGAAGCCATTGTTCATATTCAACAGAACTAGTTGTTGTATTACCAGGATTAATTTGGTTTTTAGCTTTAAGCCACAATCCTCGAAAACCTTCCTGTCGGAATATCTCTAGTGCTCTTCTACTATAAGCTGGCAAATGTCTCCCTGAAAACCCTAGTCGTTGCTGATATCGGAGAATGGCCTGAAGAAACACTTCCAATCGAGATATTCGAATCATCTTTAGATTTTTTATTGTAAATTGGGCTAATGTCTCGCCAGGATCTAATCTCAAAGACAATACCGTATTTCCAAGGTGAACAATAACCTCATACCTTTTTATCTCTTGTCCAAGCATCAGACCAAGATTCACAGAGTTATGAGCGTTGAGTCCCTGTCCACGATCTATATAGAGGATTGCGCGCATTGGATTTTCCACTGCCCCCTCCCAAACAATCTTCACCCACCCTCGGGGATATCTCCCTTGCAAATGAAACTGAGGATCATTGCCTGTTGATCTAAAACAATATTTAGTACTATTCTGTAGCCTGTCAATCTGATTTAAGGGTTCTAGTTGGGGAACAAAACTACGTCTCCTAATAACATTGAATAAACTCTCAGTTCCTAACATTAAAGATTTGACAAAGTGACCAAGCGCCCGCAAAGGTCTCGTCAAACGCCACGATTGCGAATTGAGGATGGAATTTAGCAGAGTTTCCACCTCGGTTTTTTCGACTTCAAGCGCGTTTGCCGTTTCTGCTCTGGCTTTAAGCGCTGCTACCCACTCTGCCTCTTTGGCTGCAAGTGCTATTGACATCTCTGTCTCTTTAGCTTCAAGCGCTTTTGACATCTCTGTCTCTTTAGCTTCAAGCGCTTTTGACATCTCTGTCTCTTTAGCTTCAAGCTCTTTTGACATCTCTGTCTCTTTAGCTTCAAGCTCTTTTGACATCTCTCTTTCCTTGTCACGAAAACTTGATAATTTTGAAAGTAAGCTAAACCAAGCCATATCCTCAAATAAGAAAATTTCCGCTTTTATTTTAATCCACAAAATTTCTTTTCCCTCAAAATTGATAAGGAATTGTGGATCTGTGTTAGTGAATATATTGAAATTATCAATAGTTATTCCATTGATATTAATCTCTGCCTGTGTTCCGTTATTTGATATAACTTCTAGGTTTCTAACTATGCAACCTTTTCCCTCAACAGGGTCAAACCGAATTGATTCTACAGTAGGGTCAATTTCTATGTAATATTTATAGCAATTATTATATAGTTTTTCTGGAGAAATAACAGATTTATTATTTTCTGTAAATCCCTCTCCTCTATCGAAGAAGAAGTTACTTTTAACTCCTAAGACATTACGTGATATTTTTGATGTTTTAATTATGCTCTTTTCATTAACGTTTGCCTTTTTCTGAAGTCTACAAACAAACTGATATACATTGTAAAACTCTCTATAAGATACAAAATCTGTAAAAATATTTCTAATTTCATTAGTTTTCTCAAAATACTGCTCAGTCAAAAAAGGTTCGGCAGTAGTAGCATCTTCTTCAATTATTACGTAGCCTGCTTTTTCACAAAATGGAGTTAAACTGTTATAAGCAAAAAAACGGATATGCGTTTCATCCAACAGACCAACAGAAGTGTATTCAAATCTGTTATAATATAAATTCATTAGGATATCATTGTGAGCAATATTGGGCACAGAGAAAATTACGTTCCCATCCTCTTTTAAAAAGTCTTTAGTCCTTTCCAAAACTTGTTCAGGATTATATAAGTGCTCCAATACGTCAGCAAACATGATGCAATCAAATTTAATTCCATTATACTTTTCACACCAACTGAATTTAGATATATCCCCACAAACACCATCTTTCGCAAAAAACATAGCACTACTATAAGCTTCTGAATCAATTTCTACGATATAAACATCACAATTTAATTCTTCCTTCATATATTTTGTCATTCTACCATGTGCAGGTCCAAATTCTAGAACCGTGCTATTTGGAGCAATGTAACGCAATAACTTACCAGTAGAAGTATTCTCATCTAAATCAATCAGAAAATCATAATTAGACATTATCTTCCCCTCACTTTACAGATTAGACATCAGATACTGTACTGGTCACAAACTTCCTGTGCCTCTCCAATAATCTTCACCTTGCCACCATCCATCCACACAACTCTATTACACATTTCCCTAATCTGATCCATCCCATGTGACACAAATAACACGGTCGTGCCGCCCCCCATTAGTTCTAGCATTCTCGCTTTGCTTTTCTCCTGAAAGTTGACATCACCTACGGCAAGTATTTCGTCTACAATTAGAATCTCTGGATTCACCACCGTTGCAATCGAAAAAGCCAGACGCATCAGCATCCCAGATGAGTAATTCCGAATAGGTACATCAATAAACCTACCCAATTCTGAGAAATCCACGATTTCATCATATTTATCTTTCAAGAATTCTTCAGAGTATCCCAAAATAGCACCGTTTAAATAAATATTTTCCCGACCTATAAGGTCAGTGTCAAATCCGGAACCCAGCTCCAACATGGGAACGATATTGCCGCTTACCGCGACCTGCCCATGGGTCGGCCTCAAAATGCCAGAAATTACTTTTAAAAGCGTGCTTTTGCCCGCACCATTGCGTCCGATAATCCCTACGACCTCGCCCTTTTGCACCTCAAAGTTGACGTCCTTCAGGGCCCAGAACTCTTCATACTTCAACTTCCCGCTCACCATGGCGACGACATACTCTTTTAGGCTTTTGATATGGTCATGGGCTATTTTAAATTCCATGGAAACATGATCAACTTTTATCATGATAACTCCTTACAGGTTTAAGATGAATTTATCTTGTGTCTTTTTAAATACGATTGCGCCGATTACCAGCGGTACAAGG
>JADQBO010000258.1 GCA_016278585.1 Desulfosporosinus sp. | reverse complement strand
AGACGACCCGGCTCTCTGAAGGGTTAAAGCAACTTGCTCAAGAAGCGGGACTTCCTACCTGGGTGAATGCCGTTGGCGCCATGTTCTCGGCCTTTTTTACAAACACTCCCGTCAAGGACTATGCCAGTGCATGCACATCCGATGTGGAACGCTTTGCTAAGTTTTTCCGTGGCATGTTAGAACATGGTATTTACTTAGCTCCCAGTCAATTTGAAGCAGTCTTTTTATCAACCGCACATACAGAGTCGGACATTGATCAAACTTTAGAACAAGCTCGAATCGTTCTTAAAACTCTCTAATTGCACGTTAGAGTGCAGAACGTTAGATAGGGTTATTAATGACCTATAACCCTTATTACAAGGGGTGTCCTTCCCTATGAAACCTAAACGCATCGTAAGAACTCTTATTACCTTGAGCCTACTAGCAGCTTTACTAGCGGTGCTCTACATTTCTCAAACCAGTGATCCCTCGAACCCTCATGCATCGATTCCTGAAGAAAAATGGATTCATGGACCAAAGGGACACGGCTATGCCGTCAAGAACAACCAGCAACCGTGGAAACAGTGCTATGAATGTCATCAAAAGGAAGGCCTAGGCGGCGAGGTATATTGTCAGAGTTGTCATAATCAATCGGGTATTAAAGTTGTAATACCCCAAAAGCCTTCGCAATAGCGTCCTCATTTCACGATCAACGTGGATTGAGGACGCTTGTGTTACCCACTTCACGTCGCTTTCTGGTGGGGTAAGGTTAAACGCTGGAAACTTTGTCTAATCCTATTTTTTTAGGGAGTACTTATTAATTACTTGTTCTTGAAATTCCTCTATTGTTAAACCCACATGATCGATAAATGACTTTTCAAATAGTATTTGATAGTTAGTATTCAAGTCTAGTTCTTTCGGAATCCCTTTCAAAATATCGATTATTATCATATCACCCTTGGATTTAATTAATTCGTAGACTACCATAAAGGATTCAGTATAAGCTGTATCGCTAGCCCTTTCTGATAGGGTATTTTTCTCCCATTCAATCGGAGTCACTAAGTCTAGTAAAGGGATGGCTGAATTCTTCAAGTCCGGAAAAGCAAATTCAATATCCGTAATATATCCTTCAGATTCATAATATCCTGCGAGTCCTTCGTCAAACCATCTTGGAATTTCCGGATTCATGTTGTTTTCCATCAGAAACGCACGGACATAATAATGGGCATATTCATGCTCAAGAGTATTAAAAATTTCCTGTTCATAATTCATACTTTTTAAATCTAGATCAAGTGTAGAAGTTTTATGAATTTCCTCACTAACGTTTGTATTTACAATATGAATGGTTTTATTAATATATAAACCTAAAAGCTTTTGATTTTCATGGATATCGTTACTTTTTCTAAATTGGTTTAAATCATTGTAAAGTACGATGTCAATTGGAAACGGTTTTTTAACAGCAAACATCTTGCTTAGCTGTGTTTCAATGTCAGGTATAGCCTTTACTAATTTATCTGCTAAATCTTTATCCTCCTCGGAATAATAAACCGTCAAACGCTCATTAGGGCTTATACTATTAAGACTCCCAATATACTCGATACTTATTTTATTTGAAGAATATCTACTTGCTATGTCTTTAACAAACTCGATTTTTTCAGAGTTAGTTATACTGTCTTTATCATATTGAGTCATTAATAACTGTGCCATTGCAGACTGACTAACTCCCAATAAGAAAAAACTCACTAAGCAAGACATAAAAATTGCGCTTCGAAAAACCAGTGAGCTTCTGCTATGAATTCCGATAAACTTAACGTTACCCTTTATTAAACCCATAAGAATAACCACTAATAGAGGGATACATAGAAAAATTGCGATGGTTAGTATATTGACGAGATCTTTATTAATAGGAATATAGAAAAACATTATTAGACCGGCTACAATAGAAAAACCAATAACCCAGGAAAAATAAATAAAGATTGATTTAAAAAATTTGAACATAATGTTATACGCGAGTTTAAATTCGCTCCTCCTTAAACTATAAACTCAAAGTTCTACTATAGTTTAACAATCAAAATTAGTTTAGCCTAGTGGTATGAATTGGTACTTGTGTATAGCAGGAATATTTAGGGAATTGTTGAGAGATTTATCAAAAGGATGAGTGATGTATGAGGCAGACCATCAAAGTTCTAACAACTCATGGGCCAGTGAGCAGGCGAACTATAAGAATCCTCATCCCCATCTTGTTTGCAGTCCTCTTTTTTATTCTTCCTGCTCCAAAAGGCTTAGAGGTACAAGCTTGGAAGTTATTCGGGATCTTTGCAGGTACAATTCTCATGCTGATGTTACAAGGACTTCCAGAGGCAAGTGCTATCTTTGTGGGAGTGACGGCGGCAGGTCTATTCGTCGTCCCAATTAAAGATGTTTTGGTGGGTTATACAGATACTACTTTATGGCTGATTGTAGTGGCTATTATGATGAGTCTAGGGTTTAGAAAAAGTGGCTTGACAAAACGTGTTGGACTGATTCTTATCAAAGCATTTGGAAAAAGTAGCCTAGGACTAGGTTATGTTCTTGGAGTTACCGATCTTATGCTAGCAACGTCAATTCCCGGTGCCCCAGCTCGTGTGGGCGGTTTAGTATATCCCTTGGCCCAAGGTATATTTGAGGTGGTCGGCTCCAAACCCTACCAGAATCCCCGTCGGCTGGGTGCTTACCTCACGGTTCTACTCTATATGATGGATATGGTTGCAGGAAGTTTGTTTCTGACAGGAATGGGCCCGAATATCCTATCCGTAAAACTCGCTTCACAAATTTTAGGAGTTGAAGTAACTTGGGGTTTATGGACACTTGCAGCCGTTCCAGGTTTCCTCGTGTTTATTCTTGTTCCGATTATCGTTTATATAATGTATCCCCCTGAATTAGTGTCTGTTAAAGAGGTTCGGGAAATGGCTTGTGTACAACTTAAAACCCTGGGCCCAGTTACGAAAAGGGAAATCATCGTCGGGCTAACCTTTTTGCTCTGTCTGGTTTTATGGGCTACCAGTAGCATGACACAAATTGATACCACCCTAGTTGCCTTCCTTGGAGTAACGATCATGCTTTTAACTGATGTGATTCAATGGCAGGATATTGCAGAATCGAAGGAAACCTGGGGAATTCTGATCTGGTTCGGAGGGATCATTGGTTTATCGTCAGCCCTTGTCAAACAAGGGTTCTTTGGGTGGTTAACTAATATTATGAAAGATGCTCTACCCCAAGATATCGGAATGTTTGCTACATTTGTAATTATTGCGCTGTTGGCGATTATTCCACACTATTTTTTTCCGTCACTCGTCGGTTATGTTGTCACCTTTGCACCGGTTATCTTCAGCTTTGTGGCAGTCACAGGGGCTCCAGTTTATCCAGCTACGTTCCTAGTTGCTTTTCTCATGGTAATTTCTTCGACTTTGACGCATTATGGGAATGGATTGGGGCCCTTACTAATGAGCACAGGTTATGTAGAGAAAATAACTTGGTGGAAGATTGGTTTCACAGTGACCTTATTGTCAACTGTGGTCTACCTTACGATTGGTTTAGCGTATTGGAAAGTTATTGGCTTTTGGTAACATAGATATAAACTTGGTAAATGGGGAATGTTGATGGAGTAAATTCATGCCTCCTTGATAATACTAGTCCTATCAAGGAGGCTATTCTGTTAGTAGCATACATCGAATAAAAATGTTTTCCCAGTCATCACATCCCTAATCAATAGGAATATTATGGAATGTGAGGATAAGGCTGGGAGGGTATTAATTTGAAAGCAGAGGAACGGATTTGTTATATTGAGCGTTTAGAGGAATTAAGAAATTCCAAAGTCTTAGTCTATTTTTCGTATACGCCGCTAGATGACTCTATCTTAGTCCCCCTTTATAAACAGTTAAAGGAAATAGGGCATACAAAAAAAATAGATTTAATTTTACACAGTTATGGGGGCGCGGTGGATACACCTTATAAAGTTGTAATGTTGATTAGAGAGTTTTGCGATGAATTCGCGGTAATTGTCCCATTTGTTGCCAAATCAGCGGCTTCAATGCTGGTTCTAGGAGCAGACGAAATTGTTATGGGGCCTATTTCCGAGCTTGGGCCTATCGATCCACTGGTTAAGCATCCAGTCTATCAAGACGTCTTAGTACCGGTTCAAGCGGTGTGGCATTGTTTGGAGTTTTTCCAACGGTCAATTAGCGATAGTTCCAATCCTGAGGTTGCAACCATTATTGCAACTCCAATGCTTAGTAAGCTTGATCCATGGTTAATTGGGGACTACGAAAAAACAATAAAAGCATCTCGTCAATATGCCGAAACCTTGCTATCACACTATATGTTGAAAGATTCTTTAGCACAGATTCCCATGGTGACCCATGCTTTAACAGAGGGATACTTTTCACACGGATACCCGATCGGTCGTCGAGAAGCTAAAGAACTAGGTCTCAAAGTAACTGAAGCCCAGGGAGAGCTATGGGATGTTATTTGGAATTTGTATCTTGGCTATGAAACCCTTTTTAAGGAGAATGAAAAATAATGATAAAAACCGTGCTCAAGATAGGATAACCAAACACGCAAAAAGTTACAAGTCTCGTTCAAAAGACTCATATAAGCAGTCTTTTTCTGAGTTTCCATAAGAAATATATTGCGTGTTGTCGTTCAATACGATAGGATTAACTATAATACGTTTATTCGTAATCAACTTCTATAAGATAAGAATTAATACAAAATAGTCATACTAATTGGAGGTGGATGAATATGCTTACTACGTTTGGACTTATTACCCCTGTTACAGCCGGTATTGCCCTTGTCATTGCTTTGGTTATTTTTGGACCTGGAAAACTGCCGGATTTGGGGAAAGCACTTGGTAAAGGAATCAAAGAATTTAAATCTGCTACTGACGGAGATGAAAAGACAACAGAGGTTAAGGAAGTTAAGGAAGTTAATGCTGTAAAAATTGATAAAGAGTAAGAATAATAAAAAGACGGGGCTGGCGGCTCCGTCTTTTCGCTTGAAGTGAAGCTAAAGAATTAAGGTTAACGTTATACAGGATCAGACAAGGGTAGAACTGAATTATTCTGGCAACAATATTCTAAAGAAATAACTAATAGGCGTTTTTTAAGGAGAATCATTCAATGAATACTTCCCATGTCAAGCCATTAAATAGTGTAAAGTTAATTTATGAATTTATTTCCAAAGTATTTCCACTTGTTAAGCAAGAACTTAATGAATGGAAACATAAGGCTAGGCAGGTGCCTGATGCACGATTAAGTCAGCAAGCCTTAGAAAGTATTCGTATGAAAGCCTTTCATTGCCAAGGGGGAAGTATTTATGCACTCTATCCGGGGATAAATAGGTCAGAAACCATACGATTCATTGTGGCTTATCAGACGATGAGCGATTATCTGGATAATTTAGTCGATAGCCTTGAAGTCGAAGATGAAAAAGCGTTTCGTCAGTTACATTTAGCTATGCAAGAAGCCCTGGATCCTAAAGCAGTCCCTTCAAATTACTATTTATTCTATCCCTATCGTGAGGATGGTGGATATCTAGAACAGTTGGTCAAAACCTGTCAGGCGAGTATTCTGAAACTGCCTTCGTATAAAATGATTCAGCAGGAAAGCCTTAAGTTAGCAGAACTGTATTCTAGCTTACAAACTTACAAACATTTGGCCTTAGAAGAACGAGAATCAAAAATGTTAGATTGGATTAAGCCATACATATCCGATGATTCCGAGATAACAGCCTGGGAATTTGCTGCAGCGACGGGTTCGACTTTAGGGATTTTTTGCTTGTATGTAGTGGCTTTTAATCCCAAATTGACGATAAAACAAGTCCAGATGGTTAGTCAAACTTATTTCCCCTGGATATGTGGTCTACATATTTTATTAGACTATTTCATCGATTTAAGAGAAGATCGCGACACAAATCAGTTGAATTTCGTAGACTATTATGAACATTCTAGAATGGTTTATGAGCGTTTGGATCTATTCGTGAAAAATTCATTAAAGCAAGCTGATCAGTTGAACTATCCTAAGTTCCACCAAGTAGTCGTTAAAGGACTTCTCGCTATGTATCCTGAATTCCCGAGTTTTTATACCTATGAAGGTGCGTTCACGCCAAGGGCAGT
>JADQBO010000241.1 GCA_016278585.1 Desulfosporosinus sp. | reverse complement strand
ATATTAAGACCGGGCTAAGCACCATAAGACCAAGACCTGATGCTATAATATCCATTCCCCGTTTACCCAATTCATGCCATGGCCTTCTTGGGTAACTGTCATACACCACCATCGATAGTCCCCCGAAATCCATTGGCCTACTTCGGGCCACCTTCGTCACGATATCATCGAGTAACACTGCAACCGTTTTACCCATAATATCCAAGACTTCAATCGATTCTTGGACTCCCTTTTCCGTGATCAGTGCTGTAACCACTGTTAAATCCACGATATTAATGCTAATAACGGATTCGAGCACCGAGTAATCCCCTAGGTAGGGAATTTTAAGACCATTTTTAGTTGGGGCAAGGTACCCTATGACTCGATACCCCAACTGAGGCTTAGCTTTTACTTTTTGTAAATAAAGTTCAGCAGCAGAACCGCCCCCTAGAATCAAAACGTACCTCGTATTGCGTCCTACTTTTCGCCAAGCTTGTAGAATCAGCCGTGTCAAAAGATGCATTCCAATGGTTAATGCCACCACAAAAGCTCCAAAATAAAAAAAGAAACGATTGCGCATCAAATTAGGATTATATAGGTTAATAAGTATCATACTAACTGCTAACGAGAAGAAATGCGCTTTTAACATTTGACTGAGTTCACGCCAGGCAGACATAAAGCGACGTGGTTGGTAAACCTTATAGACATTGCTACCGATCATCCAAGTTATTAAATAAATTAAGAAGATCAGAAAGTACTCTGGCCAGGACTGATTGGTTATGACATGCTTGAGTTGATATAGTTTAATGGCCAAAGAGAAGCCGATGGCAATCAGAACAATGTCAACTAGTTCCGATATATTCTCTATGATTCCTCGTCCCCTTAACATTGTTCCACCTCCCTCTTATTTAGCCTTATAGGATCAACCAATTCTCAGACCTGACTTATCAACCATAGATACCCGTTCTCTGGCCCTTACGCAATGCCTCTCAACCTCATCCCAAGTCATAAAAATCCTCACAATATCATCTTCAACCAAATCCGTCCCCGCCTGCACCTCAATAAACTCTAAATCTGTCTTGGCCTTGACCCCATGCTTTGCTCCGATTGGAATATTCAGCACATCCCCCGGCTTCACTTCGTAGATCACATCGTCAAGGACAAATTCACCGTTACCATCAGTAATCGTCCAAACTTCACTGCGCTTATAATGCAGTTGATAACTTAAGCACTTTCCCGCTGAAACCCCAATTCGTTTGGTCAGAACCTCTTGTCCATAGTCATATTTCGTATGATCCAATACCCGGTACCAACCCCAACGCCGCTCTTCAAACATCGGTCGCTGCTCAAAGCCACTAACTAACCCCTTGATTCGTGGACTCGCTTGCTTATCGGTCACCAAAATCCCGTCTGGACTTGCAGCAACAACAATATTGGACAATCCGAGGATAATAATTGGGATGTCGAACTCATTAATTAAATGATTCCCTATGGATTGTTCACATAAGACTCCGTTTCCGATAATCGGATTGGCCATTTCCTCAGTTAGGGTGTTCCAAGTACCGAGGTCCTTCCACTCACCATCATAACGAATCGCTACGACATTCTTAGCTTTTTCCACCACTTCATAATCAAAGCTAATCTTAGGTAATGACCCATACTTGTTCATCAACTTCAGATAATCTGTGGGCAGACCAATCTCCTCAAGCTTAGCAAGGATATAGCCTAATTTAAAGGCGAACACACCGCAATTCCACATTGCTTGCTCTACGATAAGTTCTTGAGCTTGCTTTTCGTTAGGCTTTTCCCGGAAATGAGACACTTTCAAAAATGGACGCTCTTCTTGGGTTGATTCAGGGACGATATAACCATATTTTTCAGAAGGATATGTGGGTGCAACTCCGACTAAAGCAAGGTCTGCCTCTGATGTGATAAGGACGTCTTCCAAGTCTTTAATCCGCTGAAAAAAACGATCATCTACAAAGGGATCCACGGGAAGTACCGTTACGATTTCATCCGGACTGACATGCTCGACTGATGATAAAAAAGTTGCTGCTAGGGCAATTGCCGGATAAGTGTCTCTACGTTCTGGTTCGACGACAATCTTAATGTCTTCACCGAGCTGATTTTTCATCATATCAATCTGTGATTTACTTGTCGCCACAACCGCAGAATCGGCCAGGCCCACAGCCTTCAACTGACTCCAAACCCGCTGAACCATCGATACTCGATCCCCATTATCATTTTCTAGGACTTGAAGAAACTGTTTAGAACGAGCATCATTTGATAACGGCCATAGCCGTTTACCCGAGCCCCCCGACAGCAATATCAACTTCATTCAACACACACTCTCTTTCCTTCTCTTAAAAAACCTCGTAACTCCATTTACGGCGTAATGTCGCCTCGACGATGTAAGAGGGACAATCAAAAATTAGATTTCTTTACAGTTTCCCACTATGCTTCTTGGCTCTCCAGATCACATTTAAAACCTGTTCAATTTACCCGTCCTAACCGCAAGCCAGCACCTGCAAAGACTTTCAGGTCTCACCCCATTGTGATCTTTATCTCTTAATCTTGGGAAATAGTACACCTAAACCCTTGCATATCAATGCTTTCACAGTTTACGGAGGTCGATTTTGTTAAACACCACATATAGTTGTCTTATCCTTAATAGGCACTATATGTAGTATCTCTTTGCCATTTCCAATACTCATATCCCCTTTAAAAACATTAAATAATTGCGGAAGTTCATCAATACTCGTCTTTCGAATAAACTTCCCTACAGCGGTCACCCTTGGATCATTCACAATCTTAAACACAGGACCACTCATTTCATTCAAATGAGCTAACCTCTCCTTAAGCTCCTCAGCGTTGACCACCATTGAACGAAACTTATAGATCTTAAACGGTCTCCCGTTTAATCCAACCCGTTCTTGCGCAAAAACCGCAGGTCCCTTGGAGGTAATCTTTATCGCTAAACCAACTAATAAAAATAAAGGACTAAGAACAATAAGACCAATCCCTGATAATATAAAATCCATACTCCGCTTACCCACTTCATGCCAAGGCCGTCTTGGGTAGCTGTCATACACGACCATTGAGAGTCCCCCAAAATCGATAGGCCTACTTCGAGCGACTTTTGTCACGATATCATCGAGAAGAACTGAAACAGTTTTTCCCATAATATCAAGAATTTCAATTGATTCTTGAACACCCTTTTCTGTGATAAGGGCTGTAACTACCGTTAAATCCACAATGTTCATACGAATAATAGATTCAAGGTTCGAGTAATCTCCTAAATATGGAATCTCTAGACCGTTTTTCGTGGGGGCAATATATCCAATGACTCTATAACCCAATTGAGGGTTATCCTTCACTTTCTGTAAATAAAGTTTAGCAGCAGAGCCTCCACCAAGAATCAAAACGTAACGTGTATTTCGTCCCACTTTTCGCCAAGCTTGCAGGATTAACCGCGTCGCAATATGCATTCCAACGGTTAAACCTATAGCAAAGGCTCCAAAGTAAAAAAAGAATCGATTTCGCAGCAAATTCGGATTGTAGAGATTAATAAGGATCATACTAACTGCAAATGAGAAAAAATGTGCTTTTAACATTTGACTAAGTTCACGCCATGCAGACATAAAACGGCGCGATTGATAAACTTTATAAACATTACTTCCTATGATCCAGGTTAGAAGATATATCAAGAAAATCACAAAATATTCTGGCCAATATTTATCCGTTATGACGTTCTTTAGCTGATATAGTTTAATGGCTAAAGAGAACCCTATGGCAAGCAGAACAATGTCTACTAGTTCTGAAATGTTTTCAATAATTCCCCGTTCCCTTAACATTGTTCCGCTTTCACTTCCTTTTTTCTATCCCTTGCCATTAACCGATCTTCAAATCTGAGTTATCAGCTTTAGATACTTCCCTTGCCGTTTCGCAATGCCTTTCTACCTCATCCCAACTCATAAATATCCGTACAATATCTCCTTCGACCAAATCCGTCCCCGCTTGTACCTCGATAAACTCCAAATCCGTCCTAGCCCTAACCCCATGCTTAGCCCCAACAGGAATATGGAGCACATCCCCCGGTTTAACCTCGTAGATCACATCATCCAGTGCAAACTCGCCTTCACCCTTAGTGATCGTCCAAACTTCACTTCGCTGGTAATGTAGTTGATAACTAAGACTCTTTCCTGCTGAAACTCCAATCCGCTTCGTCAGAACCTCTTGCCCGTTTTCGTAGTTTATATGATCAAGCACCCGGTACCAACCCCAACGCCGTTCCTCAAACATGGGTCGCTGCTCAAATCCATTGACTAAATCCTTAATCTGGGGGCTATCTTTTTTATTGGTTACCAAAATCCCGTCCGGACTTGCCGCAACCACGATGTTGGATAAGCCAAGGACAATGATCGGGATGTCCAATTCATTAATAAGATGAGTTCCCAAGGATTCTCTACATAAGGCTCCGTTTCCGATAATCGGAGCCGATATCTCCTCAGTTAAGGTGTTCCAAGTCCCCAGGTCTTTCCATTCCCCATCATAACGAATCGCCACAACGTTGTTAGCCTTTTCCACAACTTCATAGTCAAAGCTAATCTTAGGTAATGACGCGTACTTGTTAATCAACTTTAGATAATCCGTAGATAGGCCAATCTCCTCGAGCTTAGAAAGGATATAGCCCAATTTAAACGCGAACACACCACAATTCCAAAGTGCTTGCTGAGTAATAAGTTCGCGAGCTTGCTCTTCTTTAGGTTTTTCACGGAAATGAGAGACTTTTACAATAGGCTGACCCTCTTGATTCAACTCAGGAACGATATACCCATATTTTTCTGAAGGATAGGTAGGTGAGACCCCCACAAGAGCCAGGTCTGCCTGCGTATTAATAAGTACATCTTCCAACTCTTTAACCCGCTGGAAGAAACGATCCTCCACGAAGGAATCCACCGGGAGTACGGCAACGACTTCATCAGGGTTGACATGTTCAACCGAGGATAAATAAGCAGCGGCTAGGGCGATAGCAGGATAGGTATCCCTACGCTCAGGTTCAACAACGATCCCGACAGAGTCACCTAACTGATTTCTCATCATATCTATTTGGGATTTACTCGTAGCAACTACCGCCGATTCCGCTAACCCCACTGCTTTTAGCTGGCCCCAAACCCGCTGAACCATTGATTCCCGCTCACCGTTACTATTCTCTAATACTTTTAAAAACTGCTTAGAACGAGCATCATTAGATAAAGGCCACAGCCGTTTACCTGACCCACCGGAAAGTAAGATTAATCTCATTAGCAAATCTCCTTTTATCCTCCAGCTGAACCCGAGATTCGTAGACAAATGCACTTATGTATATTCTAAAAACACAAAAAGATTCTTAATCCCCTCTAACTTGGACTAAAAATCCCTGACCTGTCCCTATCCATATAGGTCTACAGTCCTAGGACATTCGTACTTTGTATACTTCGTTAAAAGAAACAAAAACCCTTCAAGAGAATGTCCTCAAATCACCCCAATATAATCATTATTCTAATTATTTTCGACAAAGTCCAAGAAATTTCTAATTCTTTTCCCCTTACTACTTCTCATTTCCAAAACAAACTCAAAAATCTGTTCTTTTTCCTTTTCTTAATCGGCGCATTTAGGGTATACTCCCGCTCTCCCAGTAAAGCTTTCCCCTCTAGGACCGCATGAGGGTTCTTCAGCGTTACTTCTTGAAACTGTTCCTCGCCAACAATTTCTTTAACCCTTTGCAATGCCTCCAAATAGGTCTCGTCCCTTTGAGATGGACGATGAGCATCAGAGCCAACAAAATGGATAAGCCCATTCTGGAGCAAGATTTCAGCGAGTTCCTGAGACTTAGGGCCATATCTTCCCTTTAGACTTCTAATGTTCAACTGATAAAGGACCCCTTTTCTGGCCCATTCAACTAGGCGCTCTGGCTGATTGATTAATCCCTTGTTCCGTTCCGGATGGGCAAGGACCGGAGTTACACCCAACACTTGGAGTTCAAAGAAGACCTGTTCCGTATACTGAGGGATCTCCAGCATTGGCAGTTCTAGGAGAAGATATTTTCCGGTATTTCCTAGAGTCAGCAGTTTGCCCTTGCGCATATAATTGGCCAGATCGGGGAAGATATAGTTTTCCGCGCCCGGT
>JADQBO010000461.1 GCA_016278585.1 Desulfosporosinus sp. | reverse complement strand
CCAAATGAGGTTTGATCATTCCCATATACGTATAAATGGTCCGATCGGTTAGATTTACCGCACAGTTGTAATTCTGATAGGCATTACGGGGATTAAATAGAATGGCTTCATTAATCTCATCCAACGTAATGGTAGTTTCTAAATTGCGACGTGGATAGCAGTCTGTTCCATAAGCTGACGCTTTTAGTTGGACCTGTTTACCTGCCACGAGGTCCGCAATCACATGCCCTCCACCATATCTAAATTCCCCCGGATAATTACTGTTTAGTGGATCATCTTCCTTCATCTCAGTTGCCCCAATGTATGCATCAACAGCCGCTATGCCCGTATAAGCAGATACTCCGTTCAACCAAACTTTCTGCATTTTCATGCGTGGTTTTGTATGACCGAAACTTAAAAAAGCACCTGAGGAACACATGGGCGCAAAAGTACCTGTCGTTACTACATCAACTTCTTGGGTTGCTTTGGAGAGCCCTTTCTCCTCCACCAGGGCAATAAGTTCCTCAGCAGTTACCACAACTGCTTTGCCAGCTTTAATTTTGGCATTAATCTCGGCGTATGTCTTTTCTACACTCATGACTGTCCCCACCTCCAGATTTGTTACTTGTTGGTTGCTCTTTTCCTCCAGAAAGCTTTTCTTTCTGATAGCATTAAAAGGCCTCTTCTACGACAGAAGAGGCCAAAATTTTTAATATCGACGCTCCTCTTATCTGTCAGAAGAATCTCCTGCAAGAATTAGCACCATGCTTTACCAAACTATGAACATCATAGCTTAAAAGCTGGTTGCCGGGTTTCATTGGGCTAGTCCCTCCACCACTCCGGATAAGAGCATATTTATTCAATTCATACGCTGAGTCTAACATTTGTCATAAACCCTGTCAATATGAATATTTAAATAATATAATAATTTAAAGCATCTTATAATTTATTTATTATTACCAAATATTACACCGTTACAATTATTTACATTCGACAAATTATTACATATAATACTAATAGGTTCATTTTAGTTTTCTTCATGTAGTTAGTCCTCTTTGGATCTCCTTGTAGTGAGGGAGATCCCTTTTTTTGTGCGTGTCAAAGTATCCTGAAATTACATAAAATTAAAGAAATGTAGATTTCGGGGAGGTTTTTAAGCTATGATTTATCCAACCCAACTTGCACCAGATTTCGAAGCCGAAGCTTACCATGGGGGCAACAAGGTGACCCTTCGGCTGAATGACTTCCAAAACCAATGGGTTCTCCTATTCTTCTACGCGAGCGATTTCACCTTTGTTTGACCGACTGAATTGGCTGCCGTGGCTGCCATGCAAGAGACCTTTCAAAATCTTGGTGTTCAAGTCTTAGCTCTTAGCACAGACAGCGTCTATTCTCATAAAATCTTTGCAGAAACATCTCCATCTGCACGTACCATACATTATCCCTTATTATCTGACCGCTCCCATTTTATAGCACATCAATATGGAGTCCTAAGAGCTGAATTGGGAATTGCCTTTAGAGCAACTTTTATCATTGGTCCTGATCGTCAGGTGAAATATGTCAGCCTCTATCCCCCTGAAGTTGGTCGTAACGTTGGTGAGATTATTCGTGTAATCCAGGGTCTAATGTATGAAGACGCGACTGGCCTAGGTGTGCCCGCTTACTGGAAACCTGGAATGACTGGAATCTTAAGGGACTTCAAGTTTGTTGGAAAAATCTAATCCACTCAAACATAATTATTCATGCATAGGGTATTCTAAACCTATTCAACGTTAAAAGGAGGAATACCTATGGATCTGGATAAGGATCAGTCCCCAAAAAATAAACGAGACTTTCCAAAACGCGAAGAGTTACCCTATAGCCACCAAGCAGATCAGGACGGACGGACAGATTATGGCCGGGATGGCCAAACAACGTATAATCCAAGCTAATCCCTGGTAGTTAGGTCAGGTTAGACCAGATCGAGGGAAAAATCCCATTTACGAAAAAACGTCTCAAAGCCGGGCATAAGCCCGGCTTTTCCCTTAAAGGGATGTTATCTAAGAAACATTCTGATATAATGCAATGGACTAAGATTTGTGATAAAAATACTAATTAAGGTGGTACCTATGAAAAAAATAGAAGCCATTATAAGACCAGAAAAACTAAATGATGTGAAGATCGCTCTATCGGGCCTGGGTGTCAATGGGATGACTGTCTCTAACGTCTCGGGGTTTGGAAATCAAAAGGGTTACACCCAAATTTATCGTGGTCAAGAAATTGTCACAAAGCTATTACCAAAGATAAAACTAGAAGTTGTAGTTTCGTCTGAAAAAGCGGACGAGGTTATCTCAGCCATCGTTAAAACAGCCAAAACAGGTGAATTTGGAGACGGTAAAATCTTTGTCTTCGACGTCATGGATTCAATCCGTATTCGAACAGGTGAACACGGGGACACTGCTCTTTAGATATAAACATTTTCACTAAGTTCGAAGTCCGGATAAGCTTTTTCCCTATGTTGAGTTAAATCTAATCCATTAACTTGTTCATCATCCGTTGCATTAAGTGGGGTAAACATAGCTATTCCCTTTAAGATAAGAAAGGTCATGATACCGGTAAATAAATAGGTTGCCGCCACTGCAATTAATTGAATCAAAACTGGTTCTATTCCCCCACCATTAATTAACCCATTTTTCCCTTGTGGATTAAGGCTTAGATCTGCAAAAATCCCGGTAGCAATAGTACCCCAGGTCCCTCCGATTCCATGTATTCCGAAAACATCCAAGGCATCATCATACCCTAGTTTAGCCTTAAGAATACTTACTCCTAAGTAACACACTCCTCCTGCAACTAATCCTATCAGGAGTGAACTACCGATTGAGACAAACCCTGCTGCAGGTGTGATTGCCACCAGGGCGGAAATGATCCCGCTCACTGCACCGAAGGCCGTGATCTGACGACGATGGAGCCATTCCACTAATACCCACCCTATCATTCCGGCAGCTCCTGCTATTTGGGTTGTTCCAAGAGCTAGCACCGCCACGCTATTTGCTCCCATTGCCCCGCCTGCGTTAAATCCAAACCAACCGAACCATAATAATCCGCCGCCAAAAAGAACGTTGGGCATATGATGAGGAATATTATACTCATAACCCACCCTGATTCGTTTGCCGACGACAAAGGCTGCAACCAATCCCGACATCCCTGAAGCCATTTCTACAACAGTGCCCCCGGCGAAATCCAAGACACCCAAATTACGCATCCATCCACCCACTCCCCAAATCCAATGGGCTAATGGGATATAAACTAAAATACTCCAAAGAACTATAAACAATAGGAAGGCCGTAAAGCGTAACCTTTCAGCCGTTGCTCCACTTATCAGGGCTGGAGTAATAATTGCAAACATCAGTTGGAACAAGAAGAACAATAAATGCGGGATTGTCGGCGCATAATCAGGATTGGGAGATAGGCCAACTCCTCTAAGACCTATCCAATCAAAGCTCCCGATTAAATGACCCTGATCTGGTCCGAAAGCTAATGAGTATCCAAATAATACCCAAATAACGGTCACTAACCCCATGGCCGCATAGCTTTGCATCATAATGGACAGCACATTACGTTTCCTAACCATTCCTCCATAAAATAAAGCTAGTCCGGGAGTCATTAGAAAGACTAGCACTGTACATATGACTACGAAAGAAATATCCCCAGGATTCAACATTGTCATTTCTGGATCCTCCTTACTCTTCAGCTCGTGCAAATTGTAGTTTTTGGAGACCTTAAAGGTCCTTTTTCCTGCCGGAATAAAAAAGGGGCTCTAAAAAGCGTTGTATAAAACGCTTTTTAGAGCCCCTTTGCTCTCTTATTCCTACTGTATCAAACAATCTTATTATAGCTCCCAAAAATTAAGGTGTCTATAGTATTTTTTAGTATTATACAATATACAACAATTAAGCTAATCGTTGGTAGATTCCCTGATTATTACTCAGCTTTTAATTAATAAACAATAGTGAAACTCCTACGATTGTTATAAAGGCTCCAAAGATTTCTCTAGGTAAAACTCTTTCTTTGAAGACCATGATCGCCACGGGAATAATAAGTATCGGCGTTATTGATGTAATTGTCGAAACAATTCCCGTAGATGCATGTTGAACAGCCAACAAAACCAGTGATACTCCTATAAACGGGCCGAAAACAGACCCTATTGAGATATGTTTTATCGCCGTGATATCTTTAAAAGCCAAAATCACATGACCCCAATGTTTTAAAATCGTAATTACGATAACAAAGCCTATGATAGCTGCTATAATCCTAATTTGAGTTGCTGCAAAGGGATTATAATTTCCCATTCCGAATTTACCAAAAACAAGCCCAAAAGCTTGTCCTAATGCCCCAATAAAAGCGTAGATTAATCCTTTTAATGGATAAGAAAACCTAACCATATTCCCCTCCGGATTTCTAGTTAGGATAACTAAAGCAATTCCACCAATCGTAATCATCATGCCTACTAAACCTAATACTGAAATTCTTTCCCCCATCATAATATAACCGGTTATAGCAGTGATCGGTGGTACAGCTGACATAATCAACATTGATAATCGAGCACCAATTAACACAAACGCTTGGAATAGAAATAAATCTCCGATGACAAAGCCGATAAGTCCTGAAACGAATAACCAGAACCATGTAGAACTTGAAGCATCCAGTGGAAGCATCATTCCGCGAGTGAATAGATTAAAAATGGATATCAAGAATAAGGCTATAACAAGTCGAATTAGATTTACTGATAGAGAACCCACTCTTTTCCCTGCCGATTCAAAAGCAATCGAAGTAATGGTCCAACACAATGCCGCAGTAAGTGCAGCAATTTCTCCTAAATGTGACTCGAACATTTCTCTTCCTCTATTCTGTTTTCTGTTAATAATTAGGAATTTTATACTCAGCAATTATAAC
Source organism: Desulfosporosinus sp. (assembly GCA_016278585.1). Taxonomy (GTDB): domain Bacteria; phylum Bacillota; class Desulfitobacteriia; order Desulfitobacteriales; family Desulfitobacteriaceae; genus Desulfosporosinus. Next base: position 1,256 of record JADQBO010000461.1, on the reverse strand, counting down.
ACAGTTGAATATCCAATAATATCATCCATTAATACTGCGTAATCAATTCCTTGCTAAAAAACGGCCAATGACTCTTATATAAATAGCAACATACTAAGTAGGGCATTCTCCTTAGAAAATACCCTCATAGCTTCCGTCACCATTAGTAAGAACTTCCTTTTTACGTACTGCCTTTAGATACTTGATTTACAGATTCCTGAAGAGTCTGCACTGATTTAAAAAATTGCTCAGTTTCCGTTTCATCCATACTTAACGGTAAGCGTCGGAGAACACCTTCTTTGCCTAGAACACTAGGTACACTAAGAGCAACTTTAAGGTCACGATATTGGTCATCAAGCAAGGCGGAAACTGTCAAGACGCTCTTTTCATCCTGCATAATAGCCCTTAAAATTCGTGTACAGCTAAGCCCTATACCGTAATAGGTTGCTCCCTTTCGATTGATTATTTCATAGGCTGCTTTTCGTACTTCAGCAACCACTTGTTCTCTATAATCCGCTCCACTTGAACCAAATTCTCGTGAAAGTGAACTAATTGGAATTCCTGCCACACTAATTGAACTAAATAGTGGTACCTCTGAATCTCCATGTTCACCCACTACATAGGCATGAATATTCCCAGGGCTTAGTTGATAATGTTGGCTGAGAATATAACGAAAACGGGCGGTATCTAGAACAGTACCCGAGCCGATTACACGGTGTGCCTTTAATTCCGGATACGTTCGTGCAATAGTCGTTAAGATATCCACCGGATTTGTCACTAACAAAATAATGGCTTCTTGTTCTACCATTAAAACTTGATTTAAAATCGAACGAAGTATCTCTGCATTCTGTTGAACCAGGTCTAGACGAGTTTGACCTGGTTTTTGGTTAGCCCCTGCGGTGATCACTATAATACTGGCCCCTCGACAATCCTCATATTGGCCAGCATGTATCTTCATCGGTCTAGTGAAAGGGAGACCATGACTTAGATCCATCGCCTCTCCTTCAGCTTTATCTTGATTACTGTCAATAAGAACAAGTTCCGTGCATAGTCCCTGAATTAGCGTTGCATACGCGATACTTGAACCCACAAAACCACTGCCTATAATAACAAGCTTACTAGGATTTATAGTCAATTAATCATCCCCTTTTGGGGTTTATCTTCTCCTAGGGAGTAAGGTAGTATTCCCCTTATAGAGAACTAGTGTTTCCCCCCTCCTTGGAACCTGCATTCCCGAAAAATTATACCTAGCGAATCTCTGAAAACCGTATAAATAC
>JADQBO010000135.1 GCA_016278585.1 Desulfosporosinus sp. | reverse complement strand
TGCTCTTCCGATCTTTCTGCAGGTGGTAAAGTGCTATTGCTGTTGGAAAAGAGTGAAGGTGCGTAATGAAGGTTGACAGTTTTGATAATACATTGGTATTTGAAAATAATGATCTACAGACCGTTCTGCTGTATTTTAAAGAAAACCGTAGGATGCCAGAATACATAGAGAGAGCAATGTTGAGGGTCATATTAGAAAAAACAACTCGAAATGATATGGAACTGGAAACTGTCGATGAATACTTTTCGCGGCTGCCTTTAAGCTTTGTGCAAAAAACGATAACTGATATAACCATCTTATTTTCAAGGAACATCGAGGTATCGTATAAACAAAACTATTTATCATATTTGCTGTATTATTTACCTGGAAACATTTTTAAGGTATGGAAGCCTCTTTTAGACCTTCAATTGAAGAGTGCATTGAAACCCCAGATGCGAATTCTGGATATAGGGACAGGCCCTGGGTCTGTTCCTATAGGTATTATTGAGTACTATAAATCCTTAGCAGAAAGCTTTTCAGATATAACCTTTAGTTTGTCGTTCACCTTAATCGAAAGTGAACGGGAATTTATAGATATTGCAATCAAAATGATAAATAAGATTACAAATTATTTACCACAGAATCTAATGATCGTGGTAGAGTCTACACTCTGTGAAAAAGTAGGGTTAGAAAATGATTTTGAAGCAATAGGGAAATTTGATTTAATCACAATGAGCAATTTTCTTACGGAAAATGAAGGTGAAAACCAATTAAACGGAGTATCGATTATAAACAAATTTAAAAGTAATACTAAAAATGATGGCTCATTAATTATTATTGAGCCAGGTAAGAAAGTAAGTGGCATTGCTCTTAAGAAGATCCGAAATGAAGTATTCCAAAAAAGGATATTCAATATCTTTTCCCCATGTATCGGCATCTGGGAAGACAAGACCACCTATGATTGTATGTGTTTTAACATGGTCAGGTGTTACTGGGAAGTACCTAATATTTACCGATATTTAATAAGTAAAGGTTTAAGTAAAGCAAAACGGGTAGATGTTCCGTTCAGTTATTTAGTGTTAAGACAAGATAATTTAAAAAAGTACTCTATAATCAAAAGCACACAACACTTTACTAGATTAATCGATCTAAAGGGAAAAAATGGACAAAATGTAAACATAATTGCGATAATAAGGACAGTAATTTACAATGGAGAGAGAGTTAGCTTTTCTCTCTGTGACGGATCATGTTCTTTTTCAGAAGATGATAGCAAGGCAATCTGGGTAAACGTTTCAAATGAACAGCTTAATCGAATGGGAATTAGTATTCCTTTGATTTCAGCTGAGAAAATCACATTGAAAAAAGTCTCAGTTAAATTAAATCATGAAAGAATTAATCTTGAGATAGACAATAACAGCAGAATAACAATCGATTATTAAGGGGGGATATACATGATTTTAAGCGCCAGTCGCAGAACTGATATTCCAGCATTTTATACAGAGTGGTTTTTCAACCGTTTAAAAGAAGGGTATATTTATGTACGAAATCCTATGAATTTTCATCAAGTAAGCAAAGTAATGCTGACCCCGGCATTAATCGATTGTATTGTTTTTTGGACAAAGGATCCAACGAAGATGTTGGACAAACTGGCTCTGCTTTCAGAATACAAATACTATTTTCAAATAACGATTAATGGCTATGGCGAGAAGATAGAGAAAAACACACCACACAAGAATTTAATAATTGAAGCTTTTATTAGTCTTTCAAATATGATTGGTAAGGAAAAAACAATATGGAGATATGATCCAATTATTATAACAAGTGAATTTGATATTGAGTGGCACTGTAATAACTTTAATTCATTGGCATCAAGACTTGGAAACTATACAAATCGTTGTGTAATTAGTTTTGTGGACTTATATAAAAAATGCGAACGTAACATGAACAACATTAATGTTAATTCAATTGATGATTCAACAATGTTGGAAATCGGGAGTCGATTATCAAAAGTTGCAATTAAATATAACATAAAGATTGAAACGTGTTCAGAACTGGTCGATTTATCATCGGTCGGTATCCAGCATTCAAAATGTGTAGACGACCTACTAATATCGAAAGTTATAGGCCAAACAATGAACGTTGGAAAAGACAAAAATCAGCGGGATATATGTGGGTGTGTGGCAAGTATAGATATAGGCGCATATAACACCTGCAGTCATGGATGTTCATATTGCTATGCAAACTATAGCGATACCACTGTAAAAAACAACATATTAAAGCATGATCCCAAATCGCCTCTTTTAATTGGAGAAATTGGTGCAGAGGACAAGATTACGGATAGAAAAATGGAGTCGTATGTTAATAATCAGCTTGATATATTTAGTATTTGTGACAAATAATCAGTCCAGATGATTTGTCATTATGGGATTAGTTGCACGATTTCACTTCAGCAAAGTGGACAAAGCTAAACTCAACCGAACGATAACTCTTTCATGGGAATTAATCTTAAGAGGAGGGAATAAGATGAAGGTATTTGAAATATATCGGGACCTAATCAAGGACTATTCGGACTATATTAGAAGTTTTATTCAAATCAGGGATACCAAAATTAATAAATACGTTCAAGAAGCATTGGACAACGGTCACCTTTGGCCCGAACCTTTGATTCAATTAAACCCCGCCTTTGAACCAGGTGGAACGATTGATGGATTGGTAGACAGGGAAATATTGCACCCGGAATGTAGTCGGATTTTTAGGATTAATAAGGAATCCCAGCCTATTGGTATACAGATGCAGTTACATAAACACCAGGAAGAGGCCATCGAGGCTGCATATAACAAGGAAAACTTTGTCTTAACTACGGGGACTGGTTCGGGTAAGAGCTTAGCCTATATTATTCCGATCGTTGATCACGTGATTAGGAATGGGAGTGGCAAGGGTATCCAGGCCATTATTGTGTATCCGATGAATGCGTTAGTGAATAGCCAGTTTGGTGAATTGGAGAAGTTTCTTTGTCATGGATATCCTCAAGGAAAGCAACCCGTCACGTTCGAAAAATATACGGGTCAAGAAAGTGATGAGAAGAAGCAACAGATAATTGGCAATCCACCAGATATTTTAATAACCAACTACGTAATGTTGGAGATGATTTTGACAAGGGTTAAGGATCGTCCATTGATTAAGGCTGCTAAAGATATGAGGTTTTTAGTCTTGGATGAGCTTCATACCTATCGAGGACGGCAGGGTGCCGATGTGGCAATGTTGGTACGGCGTTTGCGAGACCATTGTGGCGGAGAAGCCTTGCAGTGCATTGGTACCTCGGCAACGTTGGCTGGAGACGGGACCTTCAAAGAACAACAGGTAGAAGTTGGTGTTATAGCTTCCTTGTTATTTGGTACTCAAGTGAAGTCTAAATCAATTATTGGTGAAACTCTTCGTAGGGCTACACCCCTCAGAGATCTGAGTGAAGCAAAATACATTTCCGAATTAACGAAACGGCTTTCAGACACTATGCTAGTAATCTCTGAGAAATATCATGAATTTATCCATGATCCGCTCTCTATTTGGATTGAAAGTACTTTTGGCTTGACTACGGAGAAAGAGACCGGGAGGCTAAAACGAAGCATACCACGCTCTATTGGAGGGGCGGAGGGAGCAGCCCGAGAACTGAGTCAGTTAACGGGCGTACCCGAAGATGTTTGCGTTATGGCGATTCAGGAGACGTTGCTGGCGGGTTATCAATGCAAGAAACCGGATTCACCGTTCCCCGCTTTTGCTTTCCGTCTACACGCATTTATCAGCCGGGGGCAAACTGTTTATGCTTCCGTGGAACCAGCTGAGACAAGGTATATTACGTTAGAGGGGCAACAGTTTGTGCCGAATGATCGGGAAAGGGTGCTCTTGCCTCTTGCTTTCTGTCGGGAGTGCGGTCAGGAATACTATATGGTTAAATCGTTTAAGGATAAAAACACACAGCAGAAGCTCTTTACAAAACGTGAAATGAACGAATTCTATGGTGATGACGTTAAAGAATTTAAGTCGGGTTTTCTGTACTTCAATGAAGAAAATCCATGGCCAATGGACGAAGAAGGAATTATGCAGGGGTTACCTGATGACTGGATGGAGAACCATAAAGGTGGGCAACGCATACGTAGGAATCGGATTGGAAGTTTACCTCAGCCCGTCCGGGTTAACACCAAAGGGGCATTAGTTCTAGGCGATCTTCCTGGTCATGATTTACATTATACTAAAACTCCATTTCACTTCTGCCCCAATTGTGGGGTTGCCTATGGTATTAGGCAGTCCTCGGATTTTGCTAAATTGACCACACTTGGTTCTGAGGGGAGAAGTACGGCTACGACGATACTTAGCATGGCAGCAGTCAGGCATTTACGGAGGGAAGAATCGTTACCTCCGAAAGCCCAAAAACTGCTTAGCTTCACTGATAATAGGCAAGATGCTTCATTGCAGGCGGGTCATTTCAATGATTTTGTGGAAATTGGCTTACTACGATCTGCCTTATATCAGGCTGTTGTAAAGGCTGGAACTGAGGGGCTAAGTCACGATCAGCTCACTCTAGAAGTATTTAAAGCGATGGAATTACCTGCAAATCTTTATGCCAGTAATCCGGATGCTCGTTTTCAAGCTTTGAAGGATACTCAACAGGCGTTGCGTAATATTTTTGGCTATCGTTTATACCACGACCTCAGGCGCGGTTGGCGGATTACCTCACCGAACCTTGAACAATGTGGATTGTTAGAGATTAAATATAACTCGCTCGACGAGATGACAGCTTGTGATGACCCAGATATTTGGCCAAAATCTGAATCAGAAGGCATCCCTCAAGCTTTAGTTACTGCCTCCCCAGACACGAAATATAAGATATGTAAGGTTTTACTTGATTATATGCGTCGTGAACTAGTGGTTAAGGTAGACTATCTTAGCGGTGAATTCCAGGAACGGATTAAACAACAGAGCAGTCTAAAACTCGTTAATCCATGGTCTATCGATGAAAACGAGCGGATGGTTCATGCGGGTATATTATACCCCCGGTCTAAAGGAAAGCAAGATTATCAAGGAAATATTTATCTCTCAGACAGAGGTGGATTTGCCCAATACTTACGTAGAAAAACGACCTTCCCCGAACATAATCAGAACATAACCCTTCAAGAGACTCAAGCCATTATTGAGCAGGTGCTAAATGCCCTGGTGATCGCTGGAATAGTGGAAATTGTTGAGAAAGGAAAAGATGGCGAAGTTTCAGGTTACCAATTAAACGCCTCCTCCATGACTTGGAACGCTGGTGATGGGACAAAAGCCTTTCATGACCCGATTCGAGTTCCGAAGATACCAGTCACTGGAGGGAGAACGAATCCGTTCTTCATTGAGTATTATCGTTCGCTAGCCAAAGATTTCCAGGGAATTATTGCTCGTGAACACACGGCTCAGGTGCCAAATAATCTACGTATAGAACGGGAAGAAGATTTTCGCGAGGGACGCTTACCTATACTCTATTGTTCGCCGACCATGGAACTCGGCGTCGACATATCTCAGCTAAACTTAGTTAACATGCGAAATATTCCGCCGACCCCAGCAAACTATGCTCAGCGCAGTGGTCGTGCGGGTCGTAGTGGGCAACCAGCTTTGGTGTTTTCTTATTGTTCAGCGGGGAGTCCCCATGACCAGTACTTTTTTAAACATCCGGAGTTAATGGTTGCTGGAGCGGTGAAACCACCCCGTCTCGATTTAAGTAATGAGGAATTACTTAAATCTCATATTCAAGCTATATGGGTGGAAGAGACAAGGGTTGATTTTGGTAGATCACTCAAAGACATATTAGATGTCAATGGTGATCAACCAACGTTAAAGCTCTTGCCCTCAGTTGAAGAACACTTTAATAATCTAGCAGCCAAGACTAGGGCCTTTAATCGTGCTAAAAGGATTATTGAGGATTTGAATAATAACCTTGGTGGAATACTGAATTTTGGCGATGAACGGATTAGAGATACGATTACTCAGATACCACAGACCTTTGAACGTGCGTGCGAGAGATGGAGAAGTCTCTTCCAAGCGGCTTTAACACAGTGTGCCATTCAAAATAGAATTATTACAGATGCCTCACGACCTGCTGAAGATAAAGAAATGGGAAAACGCCTTCGTCGGGAGGCTGAATCCCAACTAGAATTGTTAAC
>JADQBO010000234.1 GCA_016278585.1 Desulfosporosinus sp. | reverse complement strand
CGGGGTTATTGACAACATTTTTGTTGTCAGTAACCCCGTCCCCTTGTCATCCCGTCCCCTTGTCATCCTGTCAACCTCGACGCCCCTTGACACCCCTGACAACGTTGACAGCTCCCTGACAACCTCTTATCACCCTAATGCCATTTACTCTTTTCCTTTCAATAACCATTTGGCAACTTCAACCGTTCTTTTTGCTTGATGGAATACAGCATCTTTTACGTCTTCTACCATTTTACCATCCTTCCCTTGTGTCACTGTGGTACCATAAGGATTTCCACCGGCTTTAGAAATTGAATCATCTGTATACCCAGGCGGCACAATGATTGCGCCCCAATGCATCATAGAAGTATAGAGGCTCTTAACGGTGGCTTCCTGACCGCCATGAGGATTCTGAGCCGAGGACATGGCACTAACAACCTTATTCGTCAACTTTCCTTTTGCCCACAAGCCTCCTTGAAGGTCAATAAACTGCTTCATCTGGGCAGCGAGATTCCCAAATCGTGTCGGGACACTAAAAATAATGGCATCAGCCCAATCAAGATCATCCGAGCTTGCTTCCATAATATCCTTCGTCGCCTCTACATTTGCCTTCCAAGCCGGATTGTTGTTAATAGCTGCTTCCGGAGCCAGCTCATGTACTTTGAGCAAACGAACTTCAGAACCTGCTTCTTGTGCAGCTTCTGCTGCCCACTGAGCCAACTGATAATTTATTCCTGTCATACTGTAATAAATGACTGCCAATTTAACCTTTTCCATACTAATTCTCCTTTCGTTTTATGACGAGAGTCCTGTGACTCAGCTGACTTATGCGCAATGAAGCGAGGATTCAACACAATTAGCCGTTTCAAGAATCTTTTTCGCCTTTTCCACTTCATCACGGGTACCATGTCCAATCAATAGGAACTTATTCGACTTAAGAGAAGTTTCATATTTAATGATACTGTCTTTGGGAATGCCAATGCTGTATAATGCTGCTCCAAAGGCATTCAGGCCACCCACAATAGCTGCACCTTCAAGGGCACCAACAATCCAAGTCACCAGCGGACCGCCTACAACGAGGGGACCAATTCCGGGAATGAAAAAGAACGCAGATCCAAATAAAAATCCCCATAATCCACCCCAGAATGCCCCTAACTTTCCCCAGTATTTTACACGGTCACCCATATTATAATATCCAACCACGTGCTCATCAGTCTGATAGTCCTTGCCCACAACGGATAATTTGTTCATGTCAAAGCCTGCTTTTTGGAGCTCCTTAATAGCATCCTCAGCCTCGGAGTGAGTGTTGAAAATGGATATAACATAATTTTCTTTTGACATATTTCATACAACCTTTCTTTTTAAATAGCTCCAGAATTTCGAATGAGAATTGCTAGTCTATAATTATTACCTTCTACACAGATTGATTAAAACCTCCTCTATTTAGTATTTATTTTTATTATGTATTTATTATTATTTAAAATATCACCAAGCTTAGCGGACGATCCCCCTTTCATATCCTTTATAAAGATAAAACAGGCCTGCTGCAGCAAGCCTGTTTATTACTTTGATGATAGAAAGGTTAGTTAGACTAAATATGATTAACTAAAGTCTCATCTCATCTAATTTAATCCGATCTCATCAGATCAGATTTGTTTAGTTTAATTTAATTTAATCTGATCCAATCTATACCTATACCTATACCTATACCTATACCTATACCTATTCTGAGTTTAATCCAAATCCTAAATCTTAGAAACGAACAAATTCATGCTACACGATTTTAGTTGTCCACTCCTCCAGATTCCACACATCCGTCACCCAATCTTCGTAAAAATCTGGTTCGTGGGAAACAACAATGACAGTCCCTTTATAGTCCATAATGGCTTTCTTAAGCTCGGCCTTGGCTTCCACATCCAAATGATTCGTCGGTTCGTCAAGGACCAACCAGTTTACATCTTTTAACATCAGCTTACACAACCGAACTTTGGCATTCTCGCCTCCACTCAACACCATCATCTTACTGGAGATGTGTTCGCTGGTCAAACCACATCTAGCCAAAGCTCCTCGAACTTCAGAATTAGTAAGCCCCGGGAATTCGCCCCACACTTCATCCAACGCCGTCTTTGAATTTCTACGACTCGATTCTTGCTCGAAATAACCCGGGTAAAGGTAATCTCCCAGCTCAACTTCACCAGACACCGGAGAGATATACCCCAGTAAAGTCTTTAACAACGTGGATTTCCCTAAGCCGTTCACCCCACGTATAGCAACCTTCTGCCCACGTTCTAGACTTAAATCTAACGGGCGAGTCAAGGGTTCATCATAGCCCAACACAATGTTCTTCGCCTCAAAAATCATTTTTCCCGGTGACCGGGCTTCCCTAAATTTAAACTTAGGCTGAATCTTCTCCCTTGGTCGCTCCAGCAGATCCATCTTTTCCAGTTGCTTTTGACGGCTCTTGGCCCGCCCGGTCGTTGAAATCCGCGCTTTATTGCGAGCAATAAAGTCTTCGAGGCGATCCACTTCTTTTTGCTGCTTATCATAAGCCTTCACTTCCTGGATTTTTCGAGTTTCCAAGAGCGTCATAAATTGCTCGTAATTCCCTGTATAGCGTGTTAATCCTGCATTTTCTACATGATAAATAACGTTAATAACACTGTTCAAAAACGGCACATCATGAGAAACAAGGATAAAGGCATTTTCATATTGATTAAGATAGCGCTTGAGCCACTCAATGTGCTCAACGTCCAAAAAGTTTGTTGGCTCATCGAGAATCAAGATACTAGGATTTTGCAGCAACAATTTAGTGAGTAAGACCTTGGTTCTCTGACCCCCGCTCAAATCCGTAACATCTTTTTCGAGACCAATTTCCCCAAGCCCCAATCCATTGGCGATTTCTTCAATTTTTGTATCAATCATATAGAACCCATTGTGTTCTAAAATGCTCTGAATCTCACCTACATCTTCCAGGAGCTTATTCATTTCGCTTTCGGAGACATTACCCATACGGTCATACATCTCTATGGTCTCTGCTTCCAAATCATACATTCCCTGAAATGCTTCTTTGAGCACGTCACGAATAGTTTTTCCTTTAGCTAAGACGGTATGCTGATCAAGATAACCCACCGTTACCCGATTCGACCATTCAACTTTACCTTTGTCGGGCATTAGTTTCCCTGTAATAATATCAAGAAAAGTCGATTTTCCTTCCCCGTTCGCTCCCACCAAGCCAACGTGCTCACCTTTTAACAAGCGAAAACTAACATCCTCAAAAATTTTACGTCCACCAAACCCATGACTGACATTTTCAACATTTAAAACGCTCACGACTTAACTTCTCCCCTTATTTTTATCTTGATCCATTTATTATTTCTTAATTTGCAACAGAAATAAGCCCTTAGCAGGTCTTACTTATCAAACATTCCACCGACTTTACGTCGTTTAATGCCCTTCCTCTTCTCCCCAATTTTCTGGGCCGCTTTAATCGGTCCTCCTTGTTGGGAACTCTTCAATTTCTTATCCTCAACAAGTTTTTTCATCCGCTCCAAGGCATTCTCATCCATAATTATTCCTCCAATAAGCTTATATTTGAGCTTTCCCATTGTCTTATCCAATCGGATAAGCAGTCTCGTTCTTAATGTATGGTAAATAGTACATGGTGTTTGGTGTTTGGTGCGTAATCATTCATTATACACTGGCGATAGACTCGCCCTCTTCGCCTTACCCTTTACTTTCAGCTATTTTCTCAGCCAGCTCAGTCAAATACGTCCACCGTTCCAGCAAATCGTCCAGTTTTTGTTCAAGAGTTTTTTGAAGAGTTACTAACTCAGTTAGCTTTCCATAATCACTGCCAACATCATTCATATGCTGATTGTTTTTTTGTAGTTCTTCCTCTACTTGGGCAATCTGAGCGTCAATTTGTTCATAATCCTTCTGCTCTTTATAGGTCATTTTCAGAGAACGCTCTTTTTTCCTCACCGGTTCTTCCTTTTCCGATCCAGCCTCCATGTGTCGGAAGGTTTTTGCCAAAGTGGCCAATTTAGCCGTCTGTTCAGCTTCTTGCTCAGCAGCGTACACCTGTTCTCGATAGTCCGAGTAATTACCCACATACGACCGAATTTCTCCGTTTCCTTCAAACGCAAAAATCTTGTCTGTAACTCGATCAAGAAAATACCGATCATGGGAAACAGCAATAACTGCTCCTGGAAAATCATCCAAATAGCCTTCTAATATCGTAAGGGTTTGAATATCTAAATCATTCGTCGGCTCGTCCAACAAGAGAACATTCGGCGCGCCCATTAAGATCCGTAAGAGGTACAACCTTCGTTTTTCTCCACCGGAAAGTTTGCCAATCTGTGTCCATTGAACGGCTGGAGCAAATAAAAAACGTTCAAGCATTTGAGAGGCCGTAATAAAGCCCCCATCTGCCGTAGGAATCACTTCCGCAACCGCTTTAATCTCATCGATTACACGAATATTTGGATCCAAGTACGTATTTTCCTGAGAAAAATATCCTATATTAACCGTGGAACCCAGCTCTACACTCCCGCCATCCGGGGTCAGGTTACCCGTAATTATATTCAATAATGTCGACTTGCCGCTCCCATTGGGGCCAATAATTCCTATTCGGTCATTTCTCAAGAGAATATAATTAAAATTCTTGATGACCAAACCCCGGTCGGGAAAACCTTTTTGCACGTCTGTACATTCTAAAATCTTCTTTCCTAAGCGCGATGCCCCCGTCGGCATTTCAATTCGATCAGCATGTTCCAACGGTTTATCCGCCTGCAGCTTTTCAAAACGCTCAATCCTAGCCTTCTGCTTAGTCGTGCGAGCTTTGGCACCCCTCTGCATCCAGGCAAGTTCGCTGCGAAATAGATTCTGGCGTTTTCTTTCGGTAGCTTCAACCTGCTCCTCCCGCTCCACTTTTAGCTCTAAGAAACGACTATAATTACCCGGATAGGGATAAAGTTTCCCCTGATCTAACTCCAGAACTCGACCAACCACACGATCAAGAAAATAGCGATCATGGGTAATCATAACCAGCGCACCTTTGCGTTTATTTAGATACTGCTCTAACCAATCCACCGTATCATTATCAATGTGGTTGGTTGGCTCATCAAGCATCAGTAAATCTGTCGGATTAATGAGGGCACTCGCTAAAGCGACACGTTTTCTCTGCCCACCTGAAAGAGTTCCCACTAAAGTATCAAATTTGGAAATCCCCAACTTATTTAAGATGGTTTTGGCCTCATTTTCTAATTGCCAAGCATCCAACTCATCCATCTGCTGGCCTAGGGCAATTAACCTCTGTTGAAGCCTCGGCTCATCGGGATCCTCATTGAGTTTTTCTAAGGCTAATTCATACTCTCGCAACAACTTCATAACCGGGGAATTGCCCTTAAAAACCTGCTGCAAGACCGTGGCCGATTCTTCGAACTCCGGATTTTGCGGAAGGTACTCTAAGCTTACGCTATTACCCGTGGTAACTTTGCCCTGATCAGGCCATTCAATACCCGCCAATAGTTTAAGCAACGTAGACTTGCCTGTTCCATTGACTCCAATAATTCCTATTTTTTCTCCTTCGTCAATCCCGAAGGAAATATCAGCGAAAAGCACCTTTTCACCATAACTTTTTGTCAAATTCTCAGCAGTTAAGATATTCATGTTGACCCTCTTCCCCTTAACAAAAGCTGTACAACATCTTATTATATCACAGTTTAAAAAACAACGCCCAAACAAATGCCCCCTAGCTGTACTTTAAGCAGCTAGGGGGCATTTGTCATAACTCAGATTGTATTCTTCTTGGGATAAACATTCTCATCCATAACTGATTGCTTCTATCGCTAATTAAGAATTATGAAATCTCTTCCTTTGCTAATCCGTTTAGTATTTCATGGGCACCACGCCGTAAGGCTCCAACGATTTTAGCTGATTCCACGTTTAAATTTTCCCTCTCAATCGCACAAATGGAGCTTTTCTCTTCTAGCGTCTTCATACGTTGACGACTTTCTTCTGAACCTTTCAGCATAAGATACATCTCATCTTGACGAGATCCCATAAGATCCATTTTTGTCCTCAGAGAATCTACATCCGTTTTTAAAGCACCTGTATCTGTCTTCAAAGCACCCACATCTGTCTTCAAAGCACCTACGTCTATCTTCAAAGCACCCACGTCTGTCTTCAAACTAC
>JADQBO010000357.1 GCA_016278585.1 Desulfosporosinus sp. | reverse complement strand
AGGAATACTTAGACCAAACAACCCCATCTCCCCAGCCTTATCAAGCAAACTGCGAGGGACTTCGTCTTCTTCCTCCATCTGTTCACCCAATGGGTCGACATCCTTCTTTATTAATGTGCGTACTGCTTGTCGGATAATATTTAGTTCTTCGTCAGTAACATGCATTGCAGTCCCTCCAGCCCTTTATTTTTCTGGGTATTCGTAAAATCCTTTGCCCGTTTTCCGTCCATATTCTTTTTTTGCGAACTTCTCTGAAATTGTTGGGGAAGGACGATAAATCGGATCACCGGTTTCTTGAAAACGTTCCATACCTACAATATAGGTAAGATCAATACCCGTCAGATCCATCAAACGAAACGGACCCATTGGATGTCCCAAGGCCAGAGTAACCGCTGTATCAATTTCTTCGTGACCAGCTATCCCCATGTCAAGTAAATAAATTGACTCATTTTTAATAGCGGCAAGCATCCGATTAACTAGAAACCCATAAATTTCCTGCTTTAATAGAACTGGGGTTTTGCCCATGCCAACGCAGACATCCATTAATGTTTGAGCGGTTTCCTCCGAGGTATGGGGCCCTTTGACAACCTCTACAAGTTTCATTACCAAAGCGGGATTAAAGAAATGCAGATTACAGACCTTTTCTGGACGATTTGTCACGTCGACTATTTTAGAACTCACAATATATGAACTATTAGTCGTAAGAATGGTATGTGACGGACATAAGCGGTCTAATTCTGCGAACAACTTACGTTTAATATCTAATCGTTCTATAATGGCTTCTATCACTAGGTCCGCATCACTAGCAGCCTCCGATAAATGGTTCGTAAACGTGAGATTAGCCCTGGCGACATCTGCCTGTGCTTGGGTCAGCTTGCCTTTAGAAACCCTCTGGGGCAAATAGGTTGTTACAAATTGTTCTGCCTTTTGTAATACCTCTTCATTCACATCCGTACATTTAACTTGGAAACCCGCCAGTGCTCCACTCAAGGCAATCTGATGACCCATATTCCCAGCACCAACGATGCAAATCTTACGTATTTCATGTGCTCCCACATTCATTCCTCCTAGTAAGGTAAGTCTCCCCCAACCCTTCGGGCCAGGGGAGATTTATCAAAACTTATATTTCGTAATCACTTAAACTCTCTCAAAGATCGTAGCAATACCTTGTCCACCGCCGATACAAGCCGTGATCATACCTAACTGAACATCTCTGCGATTCATCTCGTAGACTAATTTTGTTGTGAGTATTGCACCAGTTGCAGCGATTGGATGACCATGGGCAATCGCCCCACCGTTCACGTTCACTTTATCCATGTTGAACTTAAGGTCCCGATCAACTGCTAAGACTTGAGCCGCAAAAGCCTCATTTAATTCAATCAGATCAATATCCGCTAAGGAAAGACCTGCCTGGGCTAGGGCTTTTCTAACTGCTGGCACTGGCCCGATTCCCATGATGTTAGGGTCTACGCCAGAAACCGCAAACGTGCGAATTTTAGCCAAGGGTTTAAGACCTAATGCCTTAGCTCTTTCAGCAGACATTACTACAACCGCTGCTGCAGCATCATTTAAGCCGGAACTATTTCCCGCAGTGACTGATCCGCCTTTTTTGAATACCGGAGAGAGTTTACCTAAACCCTCAAGTGTCGTTTCTGGTCTAGGGTGTTCATCGGTATCGAAAATAGCAGTCTTATTCTTACCCACCGGAATTGTAAGAGGAACAATTTGGCTTTTAAATAAGCCATCTGCCATTGCTTTACCCATTTTTTGTTGGCTTCTTACAGAAAACTCATCCTGTTCTAAACGACTAATCTGGTATTTTTCAGCTAAGTTTTCTGCAGTAACCCCCATCGGTGGATTACCGATTTCATCCGTCGAAAGTTGAAAACCAACTCGAAACTTAGGAGGCGTCTTGCTGAAAAACTCCATATGTTCCATAGAATACGGTTTAAGTGAACAACTCTCTGTTCCTCCGGCAATAAAAACTTCGCCCATACCGGCCATCACTGCTTGAGCCGCTAAATTAACAGCATTAAGTCCTGAGCCACACTGCCTATCGATTGTTAATCCGGGTATCTCCACAGGCAAACCAGCCTTTAAGGCGCATAAACGGGCAATATTGCCGCCTGCATTTAGACAGTTTCCGAAAACTACATCTTCAATTAAGGTTGGATCCAAGTCTATGCGCTTGATCACTTCTTTAATGACTTCCGCACCATAAAACTCAGGGGGAATCTTTCCAAGGGCACCACCGGCTCGGCCTATAGGACTGCGAACTGCCGAGACTATCACTGCTTCTTTCATCACGAATGCAACCTCCTACTATAAATTTAATTCATTTGCCTCAATGGTAGTTGATCACTCGTAAGTGTAATAACCTTTATTAGTTTTCTTACCCCATTCGCCCTTGGTGAATTTCTCGACAACCAACGGTGAAGGTTTATCTTTTGGATCACGACTAGTCTGATAGCGTTCCATGGCAGAATAATAAGCAAGATCAATGCCTGTTAAATCCATGAGACGGAAAGGACCCATGGGATGACCTAAGGCATTAGTGACTGCAAGGTCAATCTCTTCCGGAGTAGCAATCCCCATGTCGGCGAGGAACAAGGCTTCTTGAGCGAGAGCCGACAGGATTCTATTAACCAAGAAACCGTAAATTTCTTTCTTAAGCCAGACCGCTGTCTTGCCCAATTTAGCGCACAAATCCATCGTAATTTGAGCAGTTTCAGTGGAAGTATGCGGTCCCTGTACAACTTCAACTAATTTCATGACTAAAGCCGGGTTAAAAAAGTGCATGTTTAACACCTTATCCGGACGGTTGGTAGCATCAGCCACTTGTGAACTGACAATATACGAACTGTTTGTGGCTAGTATGGCATGTGGGGGCGCAATTCTGTCTAAATCTGCAAAAAGTTTCCGCTTAATCATCATTTTTTCAACCGCAGCTTCGATGATAAAGTCAGCATTCCCTGCAGCATCCTCTAGGTTTGAAGTGAAACGCAGGTTTGCTAAGGTTTGGTCCGCCTGTTCTTGGCTCAACTTTCCTTTAGCTACTCTTCCTGGTAAATAAGATCGCGCAAAACTTTCTGCCTTATCTAACATATCTTGACTAATATCCGTACAAGCCACTTTATAACCTGCCAACGCGCAGCCTACGGCAATCTGATGACCCATGTTGCCAGCCCCAACCACACAAATAGTTTTAATATCTTCTAACTTCAATGTTATTGCCTCCTTAAAAATACTCATTTATACTAATGCACATCTTGTAGGATAAACTGAGAAACCTTAGAAAGCTCCTTCTGGAATGTCCATCGCAGATGTGTCATAGTCTTTAATAATTTGTACTGTAGCCATCACATCAGGCACAATATTACGTAAATAGAACTGAGCAGAACAAATTTTACCTTGATAGAAGTCTGTGTCCCCAATTCCTTGAGCCAGTTTTTCCTGGGCAACAATCGCCTGTTGCATTAGTAAATAAGCACAGTAAATTTCGGCAGTCACCCGTAAAATTCTCGTAGTATAGAGAGGAACCAAGCGAATATTTTCCTTCATATAACTAAACACTGTTCCCATGAGCTCCTGATAAGCCTTTAATGCTTGGCTCAGCATTCCCATCTCACGAGAGAATTGAGCATTCGCTGAATTTTCCTTGATAAATTCTCCAATATCCTGTAGCCAATCTTTAAAGTTACTCCCCTTGTCCAATCCCCATTTGCGGAAAACTAAATCCAACGATTGGATGAAATTTGTGCCTTCCCAAATAGAATAAATCTTAACATCCCTTGCTTGACGAGCAATCGGATACTCCTCGGTATACCCGTATCCGCCATGGACTTGAATGGCTTCCGTAATCATGAGCCAGGCTTGGTCTGAGCTGTAGGCTTTAATTAAAGGGGTGATTAGTTCTATATAACGTTTAGCTTGCCGGACATCTTCCGGATCATCTCCAAACGCAATTAAATCCAAATAGTAGTACCCTTTAAAAATCATAGCTCGCATCGCTTCTAAGGTAGCTTTTTGAGTGAGCAACATGCGGCGAATATCTTCATGTTGGATAAGGGGTACCCGACTTCCCCTAGGATCGGTAATAGGTCGTCCCTGAACACGATCCTTGGCATAGGCCACCGCGTTATTATAGGCGACAGTTGCCACGGATAGAGCACAGTGTCCTGTGTCTACTCGAGATCCATTAATCATCTTAAACATTTGGGCCATACCTTGCCCAACCCCTTTATCATCCAGTGGTGCACCTAGCAGAAAACCTCGACACCGATCCTCTTCACCGAAGTTCAACACTGCTGTTGCAGATCCTTGAAGTCCCATCTTATGCTCGATTCCAACTGTCGCGACATCGTTTGAGTCCCCAAGGCTACCATCTTCATTAACCCAAATCTTGGGGACAATAAAGAGTGACAGGCCTTTTGTCCCAGGAACTGCACCATCGATTCTAGCCAAAACCAAGTGAATAATGTTTTCAGTCAGATTGTGATCCCCACAAGTGATAAAGCATTTAGTTCCTTTGATCTTATAAATATTAGGGTCATCCGTAGGGTAGGCCTTACTTAACATGTCACCCACATCAGAACCGCCACCGGGTTCAGTGATGCACATTGTTCCTCCCCACTCAGCCGCAAACATTTTCGGGGTGAAGAAGTCAATTTCTTCCTTAGAACCAAACTGCTTAATAATGGACCCAACGCCACCGGGTAAGCCTAAATAAGCTACGAATGCTGGGTTAGCGGCAATCATATACTCATGGACAGCTCCATACAATAACGAGGGGAGGGAACCCTCACCGTCTACGTCTTTATTACTAGCGCCCCAACCATTTTCTGCTACATAATCGAAGGCATACTTAAAGGAAGGGGGAACCGTCACTTTCCCATCCTTAAAGACCGCTCTAATGGTGTCTCCGTCATCGTTGGTAGGGGCAACAACGTCTTTACAAACTTTTAAAGATTGGTCCAGTATACCATCGACATCCTCCATGCCGAATGTCTCTCGGAAACGTTTCAGACCAAGAATCTTTTCTCCATCTAACCATTCTTTGATAATAAATTTATGATCCCGGGTGCTATATAGAAAGTTACTGCCCATCACACACACTTCCTCTTTACTTGTTATTAAGTCATTCTCTATTAAATAAATTATTTCCCCTGAAAGTTTGGCTTGCGCTTTTCAATAAAGGCCTTCATGCCTTCTTTTTGATCTTCCGTAGCAAACAATAGGCTAAAGCATTTATGCTCATATTGTAAGCCCCTGTCTAAATCCATTTGTAACCCTTCATTAATACACGCTTTAGCCATCTGAATGGCCACGGCGCCACGGGCAGCAAATTTCTTAGCCATTTTCTTAGCTTCAATTAATAATTGATCTGCAGGTACCACTTTATTCACAAGACCAATCCGTAAAGCTTCCTCTGCTGAGATAAACTCACCACTGAAAATCAACTCTTTTGCCTTACCTGCGCCGATAAGTCGCGGCAAACGTTGAGTTCCGCCACCACCGGGCAAAATACCCAGTTTAATTTCCGGCAAGCCCAACTGGGCATTGTCTGCAGCAATGCGTACATCAGCCACCAAAGTTAGTTCACATCCACCACCTAAAGCATAACCTGCAATAGCGGCGATGACTGGCTTTTGCAAGTTCTCAATCAGATTAAACGTCCGTAGCGAGGGTCTAACATTTGTGGCTACATTTACTGCAGTCGATGACGCCATTTGCTTGATGTCTGCTCCTGCTGCAAACACCTTATCACCACCCGTGATAATCACTACTCGGACTGAATCATCGGCGCCTAACATTGTGAACGCCTCCCCCAACTCGATAAAGACCTGACTATTCAGAGCGTTTAACACATCTGGACGATTTAGGGTAATCGTGGCTATTCCTTCTTCTTTTTCCACAATAATTGTTTCGTAAGTCAAACTTTACTACCTCCCCCAATTGGTTATTTCTCCCTACAATACCACCAACTCTTCGGTCTTAACTTTTTTCCGAATATTCTAAAAAGCCTACACAATCTTCTAAAGCAAGAATCATGCCAACCTGCTTGAAAAGATTATAAAATTGGTTCTATCTGTGTTTGAAAGCCAATTTTGAACCTGCTAGCACAAAAATCTTTCTCTAAAAGACAGTAAAGCTTAACGAATAGTAAATTATAAACCCCTCGTGTTTGTAT
>JADQBO010000441.1 GCA_016278585.1 Desulfosporosinus sp. | reverse complement strand
ATCATGAGGTGGCGGCCTACGAATTCAATCAGAACTTAGATCAAATGTTTTCCTTTGCTCTTTGGAAGAAGGAGGCTCGGGATTACCGGAGTTTGTTGGAGAGGGTAATCAAAGCCCTGCGCCAAGAGTCAGTAGCACGAGAAAAATATCAAGAAGCCGAACTAATGCTTGGTGAGAGTAAGAAAGCTTGGGACGAGGCTCAACATCAAGAGAAGAAGTGGGCTGATGTTCTTCATGAGGAGCAGTCAAAATGGGTAGAGAATCTATTTGCCTGGCAGCCCTCGAATCAAGAATTACGGTTAGAAGATATTGAGCTTCAGACCTTGGCGCAGCGTGCCAGATTGTTTCCGGAATCCGTCAGCTCGAATAGTTTGCGTGAACCCCTTGAGAATGCAGCCAATCGGGCTCGGGATAACATCCGTAGTGAGATACTCCAAGTTCGTCACCAGCAGAACCAACTTCAAAGCGAAGTGAAGGCGAAAATTCAGGAGATTGAGGCCTGGCGGCAGCGCAAGGATCCCGAGCCGTTACGGCATGATCTGACCAATCAAGCTCGTCAAAGCTTGCAAGCTGCGAGTATACCCTTTGTTCCTTTCTACGCAGCGGTGGAATTTAGTGATCACGTTCCCCAGGAGACCCGGGAACGCCTGGAGAGTGCCCTTAAGGAGATGGGGATTCTCGATGCCCTGATACTTCCGGAACGGTTTGCCCTTAAAACGGATGAACAGAAGCAGGTGCTGCAAAGCACTCCGGTATATGACCGCGTCCTCAAGCCAGATCCCCAGATTCTCGCTCATACCCTGGCGGATTATCTTTATCCAACTCCCATAGAGGGCAGCCGGGTAATGGCAGAGGACATCGATAACCTTCTCCGTACAATCCTTGTTGAAGAAGGCCGGGTCGAGGGTAATGGAAGCACCTGTCTAACCACTGCCGGCTCTTACAGGATTGGCGCTCTGCGAGGACATGCTCCTCAGGAGGAATCCGCCTTATATATAGGAAAGGAAGCTCGACTGCAACTGCGCCTGCGGAGAATTAGGCAGCTTGAGGATGAGCGTGAGGTGTTTAATCAACAAGTCCATGAACTGGAAAGTAATCTACAGACTTTGAAACAGAGACGTGAAACCCTGGAAGCAGAATACCGCGGGTTTCCAAGGGAAATATCCATTCAGGAGGCCTGGGATATCCTTTATACGGTTCGCAAAGAGGCGGCCCTATTGGAAAAGGATGTACAGCGCAAAAATGAAACTCTGCTTAAAACCTTAGATGCCTGGAGAAATCTCAAAGCTCAAGTGAAAGAACTGAGTAAGACCTTAACTCTGCCCCTTGATGAACTAGCTTATGAAGAGGCTCTGGAGTCTATGGGAAGCTACAAAGATGAGCTGAATATGCTGGAATCTAAGCATCAACAGCTCCATTCCCTACGCAGGGAACGAAGTGCCGTTCTATCCCATTGTGAGGATGTTACCGAGGCTGTAGACGAACTCCGAGGAGACATTAACAAGCTTAAAGACCAGGCCCTCACCTTGAGGGACTTATTGAAGGGGGTGGAACAGCGCCTGCAGGATCTTGGGGCTAACGAGATTCGTCAACGCATTGAAATGGTTATCCGCCGCCTCAGGGATCTTCCTGGCGAAATTGAAACCTGTATCAAGCAAAGCACTATGCTCACAAAGAATCGAGAGGACTTCGCGCAGAAGATTTTAGAGCAGGAACGAGCTTGTTTGCTGGCAGAAAATCTGCACCAGGGCTGGGCCAAGGTATTCCAAGCTGAGGAAACCCTTCAGACTTCGTTTCACCACGATTTAGAAGGTGAGTTGAAACCCGATTCCAATGCCAAAGCCCCCACTTTGAGTAGTGCCCCCCTCCACCCAGGTCACATAGAAGACCTTAGGCAACGTGCCGAAGAATTTCTTCGTTCTTCAGATATCAGGAACTCGAATTCCCCGGATCGGGAAACCTTACGCGAACGGATTAATGACGCATTTACTAAGGAAATGGGGAATTTGGTTGAATACCGCTTGACTCAGAACACCTTGTTTGAAACTCTTGATGAGTTAAGCCGACAAACGGAAGATTGCCCCGAGTTGTGGCTTAAGCTCTGGGAGGAACTTCGTCAGAAGGCCAGACGCCTGCAGTTGATGTTGGAGTACGATGGCAAGCGGGTGAATCCCTATTATTTACAGGCCCAGTTAGGAAAAAACATGACCTTGCAGCGCCAGCTTCTCAATGAGAAGGATCGAGAACTGTATGAAGAAATCATTATGAATAGTGTTGGCCGGATTATTCGGGGGCGAATTCAGCGTGCCGAGCACTGGGTTGAGGAAATGAATCGACTCATGGACGAGCGGGATACGTCGAGCGGGCTCCGCTTTCGTATCCGCTGGAAACCACGAACCGCCGAGCAAGAGGATGAGATCGATACCCAAGACCTCGTTGAACTGCTGAAATCTGATCCGCGACTTCTCAAAGAAACGGATATGTCGCGCATCACCAACCATTTTCGGGCTAAAATTGAGCGGGCCAAGCAACAGCTAGAAATAAAAGGATTCGGGGAAAGTTTCCATCAGATCATTAAGGAAATGCTGGATTATCGCCACTGGTTTGAGTTTCGATTGTTTTACCAAAAAGAAGGGGAGAATTGGCGTGAATTAACGGATAGAGCCTTCTATCAGTTCAGTGGGGGAGAAAAAGCCATGGCTATGTACATTCCGCTCTTTTCAGCTGCCTACTCTCGCTATTCTGATGCCCGATCGGATGCGCCGCGTATCATCTCCCTGGATGAAGCCTTCGCCGGAGTGGATGAAAATAATATCCGAGACATGTTTGATTTGCTGGAGAAGTTGGGTTTTAACTACATTATGAATTCTCAAGCCCTTTGGGGTGACTATGATACGGTCGCTAAGCTGGCGATAGCAGAACTGGTTCGTCCGAAAAACGCCTCCTTCGTGACCGTGATCCGGTACAAATGGGATGGGAAAGTCCGACGTTTAGACGTTTGATGAAAGGAAGGGATGCTTTGCAGCCTGACGAACTTAAAAAAGCTAAAGCCTATTTTACCTCGACTAGGGGATTTGCGAGGCTTTTCAAGGCAATGGCTCAAAAATATCAGAGCTTGGGGCGCTGGGGTGGGTCAGTGACCCTGACATCTCCCAAAGAAGAGGAACGGGATGCCTTTTCCAGTTTCTTTCGAGCAGATTTTTCCCGCCAAAAATCCATCACAATCTCCTTGGAACGGTTTGCCAAGGCCTTAGAACTTACAAAATTTAGTAACGTCTCCTCTATCAGGTTACTTGAAGAAATTCAAGGGGAGTCCCTGATTTCCAAGGCCGACCGAATAGCTATTAAGGAGCGAGAGAAAAGACAATTCTTTGAGGATTTGTTATTCCAATACTCTGAACCCTACTGTCAGGCTTGGCTTCAAGCAATTATCGATAAGAAACCGGGAACCCGTCCGATTCATACGCTCTATGAGACTCACCCGGAATCACTTAGAGTACCGATGGATCATGTCCTTAAGGCTTTGTCCGATCTGAACCGACAGCCCCCAAACGCAATTGAACGCTTGCCGATTTTTGCCCGGCGAATTACCAAGACCCTCACGGCTTTGACTCAAACAGTGACACGGGTCGTCTCTTTATTCAAGCCTTGAAAATTTTAGACAGCGAGGTACAAGAGCGTAAGCCGTTAATACTCACCTTAAGCGGGACAGAGGAATTGACAGAACTCTATTATACATTTGGTCTTTTGCGGGATGACCTGTGGAATTTTGTCACTTGCACTGGAATAACGGCAACTGCTGCGGATCAGGGGAAGGTGCCGCTAAGTTATTTATCCGAGGCATACCGGCAACAGGTCACCTTGAATCTGCCTTTACGAGAAGTGGTACGCCTAGGCAATGCTTACTCCGGACTTCTAAGGATAGAGAGGGGCAAGAGTTTAGAGAACTGTAAGAATAATGATGTTCCGCGTCCTCATCTGCATCGCCCGAGCAGCGGGACACCATGCTCCAATGAATCTGCTAGAGTGGTTTTCGTGGTCGAGAATTCGGGGGTCTTTTCAGCGCTTTTGGATCGCTTTCGTGAATACTGTGAAGAAAAAGGACGAGGAATAAGCCCAAACCCGCCCCTCATTTGTACTCACGGACAATTCAAACTGGCCAGTTTGCTGTTGCTGGACAAATTAGTCGCGGGCGGTGCCATCCTTTATTACTCAGGTGACTTTGATCCGGAAGGACTATTAATGATGGAACGGCTCTTATTACGTTATTCCAATCAGGCCAGACCTTGGCATTATACCCTTGATGATTATCAACTTGCTCACTCGGAGCAGGTGATAAGTCCTCAGCGGCTGAAGCAGCTGGACCGAGTGATTTCTTCAGAACTAGTACCCTTAAAAGAGGAAATTCTGAGAACCGGACGAGCAGGATATCAAGAAGGGATTCTTAGTGGGCTGTGGAGAGATATTAAAGATTATTAACTAAATAGACCAAAAGTCCCTTGGGATTGAGGTAGAGCCAGACAACTCAATAACGGTTCAGGCACCTTTGGAGATAAACGTATCTATTGATCAAGAAGAAAGTGAATACGCAAGGTCGCTCGTCCATACGGGGAGTAGGGGTTAGTGATAACTATTGGGCACTCTTAGGTAATGTGCAATAATACATTAATTTAAAAGAGAGGATGGATTGTTTTGAAGAAGGCGGTCAATCTTTCTATTATTATCTTTACCTCGTTATTAACTGTTTACAAAGCATTAATATTAGGACTAATTCTCTTGAGCAATATACTTAGTTTTATCTCGATAGCATTCGTTGGAATTAAGTCAAGTATGCAGATATTTTTAGATTTCTTCTTTGTAGCAATATTCCTAGCGATATTACTTTATTTCATTAAGACGAAACAAAAAACGATGATAGTAACCTCTTTGATTGGATTTGTTTCACATGCGTGTTTATTACTGATTATTTCATAAACGGATCATAGGGGAGATCACATAGTAGCAGCGCATTCCCGACATGCTGCCTTGTGTTGCAAAATGCAGTAAGACTTGATGCGTGACCTTTTCAAGATCTTGATTGAAACCCAACAGGAGTTGGATTACTCCTTCGATACGGACGCGGCAGAGGTATCTTAACCAGCCAGGCGATTGCGAGGGTAATAAATAAAAGAAGTGGAGGAAACATCTTGAATAATTTACGTGCCCCTGAACTTTTTATTGATAAGGATGGACTATGGTACTCTGATGGCGTACTTATGATTAATAAAGAAATTATTAAGTTATTTGCTACCCATCTAAAAAAAGATGGTCATGATAAATATCATATAGATTTACAGAATCAATTGTACCCTGTGAGGGTGGAGGATACTCCTTTTTTCGTGCAATCGGTATCGGTAACCGAACAGGGTAGTCGGGTTATGATACAGCTTTATGATGGCCGGAAATTCTCCCTGCCCCAGGGTAATATTATCGTGAAAAACAATATCCCCTACATCTCTTTGATCTGGCAGCGGGATACGAAACTGTCTCGTCCCTCCTATTCTGAGTTATGTAAAAACCTGATCGAGGGGGATGATGGTTATTTTATCATATGCGGCGATAACGAATGGCTCGTTGAAGAGATAGTATAATATTCACGACAACGTAACCCCTAATAAGGGATTATTTACTCAGAAAATCATGGTTCTTTCGAATATTCTTTAAGTTAAATAATGGTAGAAATAACGTCATTATAGTATGGGTAAAGATTGCAAGGGGGAAGGTATACAGGGTTCTCCATTTCATACTTTCCCACATGCCTATAAAACCATGAATAAATTGTATAATGGTTGTTCCTGTAGCAAACAAAAGTATGTATCCAGTTTTAAAAACGAAATTTTTACGATATGGAAAAAAGTAGGCAAATATATTGGCGATCGGAATCCAACATAAACAGGTGAAGATAGGTATCCCTTTTAATAAAATGTCTCCGGGGTATTTCCATAGTTTATAGATTTTAACGGTAAAATAGTTCAGAATGACCGCCTGAATAAATCCTAAATAAAATCCAAACGGAGCAACTTTTGGTCCTCGTTTTGGGGGAATTAATATGAACATTATGGTATATAAAGCAAGAGTAAATACAATCCAATGTTTAGTCTGTCGTTTCATAAATATATCCATTCCTTTCGCTGCGCTCAAGGCACAAAACGTTATGAAA
>JADQBO010000008.1 GCA_016278585.1 Desulfosporosinus sp. | reverse complement strand
TCTTAGCCCATCGTGCCAATATTGGAGCACGTACGAACCGGATGGTAGCGCTTCGGGAACAACTGGATACCACATCATTTAATCTGACAAACAACCTTTCGGCCATTCAGGATGTGGATATTGCTAAAACAATTATCGATTTCAAGAATTCAGAAAATGTTTATAAGGCGGCGCTGTCAATTGGGGCGCAGATTATTCAGCCTTCGTTAGTGGATTTTATCCGATAAGGGGGGTGCTGGGATGCTCCAGATTAATATTAGTACTCAGCCGATTCGCATGGATTATAAGACACAAAATGCTAGGTTAGATCTGAAGTCTACTCCACCTAAAGTGCAAATGGAGACGACGCCGGCGACGTTGGAGATTCGTCAACCTCGTGGTGAGTTGACCATCGACCACACGCCTTTTCGTTATTCACTGGGGCTTAAGAATATTGCCGATTTTGCTCGAGATAACGCTTCACTTGGTCGGCAAACCGTCATGGATACCATTGCGAGGATTGTAGGGGAAGGCAACCAAATGGCTCGATTTGAGAATGGCTCAAATGCCATTGCCAACATAGCTTACGGCGCTAGTTTAGTTAAAGTTCCAGAATTTACCGTGGCACCCCTCGCAGCTCCTAATATTCAATATCAAGCTAATCCAGCCCAAATCAAGGCTATGGCCGGAAACGTTAACGTTACGGTTCAACCAGGCCGGGTCCAAGGTGACTACCAGCCTGGGAAGGTTGATATTCGGGTTATTCAATACCCAAGTATTGAGTTCTCAACCATCGATATTAAAGTTTGAACTCCGTAGGAGGAATACCAATGAAAATAGAATCAACTCGATTCGGTGAACTGGACGTGGAAGAAGAACAATTATTCAACTTTCCTTACGGGATTCCCGGTTTTCCTGAGGAGAAGAGTTTCGCTTATATTCTCCATGACGTCGAAAGTCCCTTTTCTTTTCTCCAGTCGACAACGGAAGCCAATTTGACCTTTGTACTAGTGGATCCATTTGCTTTTTTCCAGGACTATGAATTTGTCCTGGAGGACGAAGTTGCTGAGGAGTTAGAGTTGTCTCAACAAAATCTGCCTCAGGTGTTTTTGATGGCTAATATGAAGGGAAAATTGGCTGAAATGACGGTAAACCTACTTGCACCGTTGGTGTTCAATAGGGTTAATCGAAAGGGTAGGCAGGTTATACTAGACAAGACAGAGTATTCTATTTGTCACAAACTGTTTCCTGACGGCTTACCTCAAGAAGCTGTCAAAGGGGGAAAGTAATATGTTGGCACTTACCCGCAAAGTTGGCGAGCGAATCGTTATTGGGGATAATATCGTGGTGACGGTGGTGGGTATGAAAGGGGATAACATTCGTATAACCATTGAGGCACCCAAAGAAATTAAGATCTATCGGGGCGAAATTTTCGATGCTATTGCGGCAGAAAACAGACAAGCCGCAGTTTCTAATGATTTAGCCCAGTTAGATATGCTGAAATCATTACAAATTAAGAAGTAAGGTGCTCGGGGCATCTTACTTCTTTTTTAATGTAGAAATGTCCAAATTTTACAGAGAACATAAGTTTCTTAGGGCAGTTTATGATAAGATGATCTAAAAAGAATGATTTGAAAATGAAAGGTTGATAAGCCCATGCCTCTTCCTCCGCACAGTTATAGACTTAGGCCGGGAGATATTTTAGAGCTTCTTCAGGAAATAAATCGTGAGGAAGATTTAGAGGATGCCCTTAGAATTTTAACCAAACGGGGGCTTGATTTTTTCAACTGCACAATGGCTGGTATCTGGTTATGGCAGGGTGAGGGGTTTCATCCCCTGGCCATCGATGCTCGGAGTGAACTTCAAGAAAGTTTTTTGGTACATAATCCTCTCCCCGTAGATTTTCAAGGGTTTATCCGCAAAGTTGCACAAGGAAATACTTATGTTGAGCGGAGCATGATGATTCACGAAATTAAAGATGATGGCGATGAGCAAAGCCCCTGTGATTCAGAGGGAAGGCATTGTTTCAGGGCCTGGAGGATAACTCTTAGAGAATTCAAGATACGAAAGATTTTTTGTATTCCCCTCCTTCATTTTGGTCAATTGTTAGGGGTTTTGTTGCTTTTTAGTAATGATCCTGCTTCCTTTGATGAGGGAAGTGTTTATTGGTTAGAACAGTTAATGCCCCTACTATCCTCCAGCGTCTATGAACAACAATTGCGCATAGAGGCTGTTGACCGTGAACAAGCCTTATCCCTACTTCTTAGGGGAACAGAGATTTTGGTTAAGGCTGTGTCTGAAGAGCAGTTACTAGCTGAAGCAGGGGAAATGGCCATGGAGATTCTTTACTTAGAGGCCGGTTTTTTTCATATGGAAACTGATGGGGAATGGAAGATGCGTTCTCCCTTTGGCCGACTCAAACAGTCTAAGGGCGTTTGGCAAGAGTGGATTCAAGAGGATAAGCAAGCTCACTCTCCCCTTGGATATGTACCAAAGGAGGTTCCTGACTGGCGAATTCTTACTAAAGAGGAACGTGAAAAACTTCCCTATGCTGTAGAAAAAATTTATATTCAACCTATAAAAACCTATAATGGAGTCGTGGGAGAGCTTTGGCTAATCGATTCTAGGACGCGAGATATCGTTCATACCCAAGAGATTCTCTATGCCTTTGTACGGATGCTAAGTATGGCCTTAGAGACTATCCGGCAAAGAAAGGAACTTGAGCGTCTGGCGACAACGGATCGTCTAACAGGGATCATGAACCGCCAGGGGTTTGAGCAAAGGATCCCAGGGGAAATGGCGGGGACACTTAGGCGTGGATCGACGTTCCTTTTTCTGCTCCTTGATTTAGATGGATTTAAGAGTTTAAACGATACAAAAGGTCATCCCATGGGAGATCAGGCCTTAAGGCATGTTGCCCAAAACCTCCTCAAGTCCGTTCGACAAGAGGATATTGTCGCTCGTACAGGGGGAGATGAGTTTGCTGTTATTTTGACGGGTCTAAAGTTAGGCCAAGAGGCGATAGGTATTATGAGGCGCTTAAGGAGTAACTTGGATTTGGAAAGGTATGGTCTAGGCATAAGTATAGGGGTTGCAGAATTTCCCACCGAATCTAAGGACTATGAATCTCTTTACAAGCTCGCGGATCACAGGCTTTATCTAGGTAAGCAAAATGGCAAGGGGCATATTGTTACGGGAGATTCCTTTAATTAATGCAGAGAGAACCCCTTTGGAACTTTAGTTTCAAGGGGGTTCTTTCTACGTCATATTATAATCGGGCTAATTAGATGAAATCTAGAGTAAATAGGAGAAAAATTAATAAAATAGCTTATATATGCTTAAAATCAGCCGATTTTTGGCTTAAGCTAAACGATGTAAAGTAGCGATATAACCAATAAGCAGGTTTTGTAGATGACCTTCAGCCCAACCGGCCGGAGGGCGAAGCGTTCTACTGCCAGCTGTATATGCACGGGCAAGGATGCCTGGCATCAAAATCAAGGAGGAATATATTATGATTATTAATCACAACATGGCGTCCCTTAACACCTATCGTCAGTTGAGCACCAACAATGTTAACAGCTCAAAGTCTCTGGAAAAACTATCCTCAGGTCTGAGAATCAACAAAGCTGGTGACGATGCTGCTGGTCTCGCAATCAGTGAAAAAATGCGTGGTCAGATCCGGGGCTTGGATCAAGCTACTCGGAACTCCCAAGATGGTATCTCTATGGTTCAGACTGCTGAAGGTTCTTTGAGTGAAACTCACTCCATTCTGCAAAGAATGAAAGAACTAGCTACCCAATCTGCCAATGATACAAACGTTGGTAGTGACCGTGATGAGATCCAGAAGGAAATTAACCAACTTTCTTCGGAGATTAACCGTATTGGTAATACTACTGAGTTTAATACTCAGAGTCTGCTGAAAGGTGACGGTAAAATAGCTGTAGCGAAAAGCGAGTTTATAGTTGATGGCAAACTCACCACTGGTGGGGGTGATGCGGCAAGCACTACTGAAGCTACTCAAACAAGCGTACTAACTGATGACCTCAATGCCGCTCTCGATACCGCAACGTTTGATCTAAATGGTCAAACTTTAGTAGTTACATTAGCTGCACAGAATGCTGGCGGATATGCTGATAGTACTGGATATAATATCACATCTAATACTGCAACAGTCAATCTTGATGCAGGTGCGGGTGCAGGTACTGGAAATGGAACTGCTTCAGGAATCAGAGACGCTTTGACAAAAATGATCGATGCTAACGAAGCACTAAAAGGCAATTACACAGTTAGTGGTGCTGGAGCAAATATTACCATAACTGCAGTTAAAGGTGGAGACTTTGAAGGAGCTGCTGGTAATATTGGAGCGGCAGTTTTCAGTAGAGTCTCTGCGACAGATGGTGTTGCTAATGTTGGGGATACCACAAATGCTACTCAAGCCTATGGGGATATTGACCTTGCCGCTGTAGCTACCCAAGCAGATGCCATCAGCTTGATAGGCAAAGGAATGACTATCAATGGAACGGCTATTGAATTCTATGATGCGGACGAAGGAACTTATACCGGTAATGCACAGGGCATAAATATCAGTGAAGCTATTAATGCTGCAGATGGATCTAACGCAGATGCACTTGCTAATGCAATAGCAACCCAGGCTAAAATTGACGGAGTGGTATTATCTTCTCCTGCGGCAGATACTCTTAGAATTACATCTTCAGTCGCAGGTGCTGAAGGAAAAGACATAGAGTATTCCGACGGTGGAATTCAGAAAGAATTCAAAGCCACTTTCCAAGTAGGTGCTAACAAAGGTCAAAGCTTTACTATCGATATCAATGATATGCGTTCAGAAGCTCTTGGCATTACCGCAGCTGTAGGAACAGCTGGCTATAAAGCAACGAACACAGTAACCGATGGCACCAGCGAAAGTGTAAAAGAAGCAGCACTTGATGTTTCTTCTCACACTAGCGCTACCGCAGCGATTGCAGTTATCGATGACGCTATCGCAGCTGTTTCAGCAGAACGTTCCAAGCTCGGTGCTTTCACTAATCGTCTTGAGCACACCATTAATAACCTTGGAACTTCTTCCGAAAACTTAACCGGTGCAGAGTCCCGTATTCGCGACGTAGACATGGCCAAAGAAATGATGAACTTCCAAAAGAACAACATCCTTTCCCAAGCTGCTCAAGCGATGCTGGCTCAAGCCAACCAACAGCCTCAAGGAGTTCTCCAGTTACTCCGTTAATCCTAATAAATTTAAGTACAGAAAGCCCTGGATTTTACCAGGGCTTTTCTTGTATCTATATTGTATAAGAAAGATGGGTATGGAGGATATTTACTATGATTATCTCTCATAACTTATCAGCAATAACCGCCTACAATCATCTTGAAAGCAATAGTAATCGAGCCAGTAATGTTTCTGAGACCTTTTAGAATTTTAGTAGATTTTAGTCATAGATCGTTATCGAGTAAGTATGAAACTTAGGGGAAATACCTAATAAATAGTTGCCCAGTTTAAGTGGGGAATTGGTATAAATTTGAAAAAAGTATTGTGGAAGATAAATCTGTCATGCTACAATATTAACAGATATATCGCTTGTAAGGTGGTAATAGACTATGGCTGTTATACTAGGACCCACTTCTAGCAATCCTATTAATATGGATCTTTCCGTCCGCCAACGGGTTAACACACCAGCAGTGCAGAAGATATCCCAAGAACTGAACGCTGGGGGACGTGTGGCGGTTGCTGAGCAGTCATTTCAGATTGCACTAGGTCATGTTTCTAAGCTACTTGCTGAAAAGAATATTCAAGTTTCTACCATCTTTGACAGCCAAAATGGTAACCAGGTTAGAATTATGGATGGGGATTCTGGCAGACTGATACTCAATTACCACCCAATGCAGTTATTGAAATTGCACAAAGGTCTAAGGAACAAAATATAGGCTGGATTGTAAATAAACTACTTTAGAATTAATATAACTTGTCGCAATAATGCTGCATCCGAATTTGGATGCAGCATTATTATTTGTATCATTCAGTCATACTAAGCAAATATGAATTGAAAGTCAGGTTTTCACGTTTCTTTTTAATAAAGCCTAAAGTATCAAGACAAATTTTTCGATAACTTATATGAAAGAAAAAAGTATTTAAGTCGGTGATCTCTAACGGCGGTTTAAACGGTATATAAGAATCTGAATTGAGAAAGCAATCAGGGTAATAGGGGAGGAGGCTAATCAACATGCGTACATACGGTCTAAGTGG
>JADQBO010000260.1 GCA_016278585.1 Desulfosporosinus sp. | reverse complement strand
CGACCACTTCTTGTAGACGCTTGTCCTCCATCTGAGCTTGAAGTATCTCCAGTCCACGTACTAAATTCGCTCCAGACCGGATCATCATGGCCATTTGTGAGCAAAAAGCGGCAATAGATTCAGTCTTAACCTTGTTTTTAAAGGACATTGTCAGTAAACTACTAAGTCCGGATACTTTCTCTAGGGTAATAACCTGCCATTTGTTTTCGACAGCTTGACGTCTCGCTGCCTCTATATCGACTGCTTCCAATACTCCATTCGTTACGCGCATTTCTTCATTGATTACTTTATAGCGAAATTGCATTCCTGCTGTTCACCTCAACCTATTCATTTACATACGTAACCCGCAGGAGTTCATCTACGGTCGTCACACCTTCTAAAACCAGCCGGATAGCTGATTGCTTAAGGGTTGTCATACCCTGCTCAATCGCATAGTTTCTTAAGTCGTCCGCCGTTGCTCTCCGGTCAATGAGTTGTCTATGTCCTCCCGTAATCGGCATAATCTCAAAAACAGCAATTCGGCCTTTATAGCCGCTCTTGTTGCAGTAAGGGCACCCCTGACCTTTTTTTATGAGAACCTTAGTTTCTTCCGGAATCTCAAGTAACTTATGTTCCATAGGGCCTGCCTCATACTGAATTGCACATTGGGGACAAATGCGTCGAACCAGCCTTTGAGAGATGATTCCCAAGATTGACGCTGAAAGCAGAAAAGGTTCAATCTCCATATCCATGAGACGCGTAATGGAACTGGCTGCGTCATTGGTATGAATGGTCGATAAGACTAAATGACCCGTTAAAGCAGAGCGCACCGCAATTTGGGCTGTCTCATTGTCCCGCATCTCACCGACCATGATAATGTCCGGATCTTGCCTTAGAATAGAACGCAGTCCTGCAGCGAACGTAAGCCCAGCTTTAGGGTTGACCTGCATTTGATTAACCCCTTTAAAGTTAAACTCAACGGGGTCCTCCAGAGTGACAATGTTTTTTTCCGGTACATTTAATTCTTTCAAAGCTGTATAAAGCGTGGTTGTCTTTCCACTTCCCGTTGGACCCGTAACCAGTACGATTCCGTAAGGCCTAGAGATTAACTCCTCAAACGTCTTTATGTCTTTCCCGACCAGTCCTAAAGCTTCTTTCTCTAAGATAACACTGGATTTATCCAAAATTCGCAAAACAACTTTTTCGCCATACATAGTAGGGGTGGTTGACACCCGCAGATCGATCATCTTCCCACCGACTAAATAGGAAATTCGACCATCTTGGGGCAAGCGTCGTTCTGTTATATTAAGGTCAGCCATGATTTTCACGCGACTAACAACCGGATTAGCCATACTAATCGGGGTAAGCATAATCTCTCGTAACACACCATCAATCCTAAAGCGCACCCGAAGTTCTTCTTCCACAGGCTCAATGTGGATATCACTGGCTCGGTTATTAACTGCATTCTCGATAATCGTATTTAAGAATTTAATGATCGGGGTTGATTCCTCATCCCCGTCTTCCCCCTCAGAAACGCTTAAGGACGTTTGGGAGGTCATAGCAACTGAGGTCACGCCCATCTTTTTGGCATATTCACGAGCAGCCTTTTCCGCTCCACTCCGGCCATAGAACCGATCAATGGCTAGGAGGATATCTCCTTTTTTAGCTAA
Source organism: Desulfosporosinus sp. (assembly GCA_016278585.1). GTDB lineage: Bacteria > Bacillota > Desulfitobacteriia > Desulfitobacteriales > Desulfitobacteriaceae > Desulfosporosinus. The sequence goes on along the minus strand of JADQBO010000260.1, from coordinate 4,602 downwards.
ACAAGGCTTAACCATCATACCTGAGGCCAGGCGCAAGTCATCAATGGCAAAATAATCGGTGGGATCACTCATCGCCACCAAGAGATGAGCATTACTCATTTCCACGGGTAAAACTGTATACTTTCGGACGACATTTTCCGGGAGTAACTTAAGTATTTGTTCAGGGATAACCAGCCGATTTAAATCGATTGAGGGGAGTCCTAGCTGACTTTGCATCGTACGCAGGATGTCCTCTTCTGTGACGAGTCCTTGTTTGATTAGGACCTCGCCGAGACGAAGGCCAAGAGACTTTTGCATAGCAAGAGCCTCTTCCAGTTGAGTTGGAGTTATAACCCCGCCAGCGATCAGGATTTCTCCGAGACGTTTACGTTCTTGGCGTAGGGCCATGGGGTTTCCTCCCTTTTTATTTAAGGATATAGGAAAAGGGTGTTTTGGTAAACACCCACCCTTAATATAAAACTATTATTTTTATTAGTTATGGTTTTATTGTTACAGTCTTTTCACCAATAATTGCACCAGTAGCACTATTATCATGAGCAGTAATTTTAATAGAAGTTAATGGACTTACATCAGAACCACTTGGTTCTGCTCCAACAATTTCTACAACTATTGCACCTATCTTAGTAGCTGAAGCTGAATCCGCGGTTGTTTGTACGACTAAAGCATAGGTACTACCACTAACCACTGCGTCATCTACTACTTTACTAAAATTAAAAGGATTTGTAAGTTCTTCAATATCAAATGCAGTTACTATGTCAGCCTGAATCTCAGTATTTACAATATTTTTATCCGCCCATTTAGTAATTTTACTTTGCACATATCCTTCCACCACTCGTATATTCGTATCAAGTCCTGAGCCCTTTGCCTGAGTCTTAATCGTCCCTACTTTCGGTACCAACACAATCGCCAAAATCCCAATCACCGCAATAACAATCATAAGTTCGATTAGTGTAAAACCCTGATCTTTTCTCCGCTTGATCATTTCCTGCACTTTTTCATCCCTCTCCCTTGTGTATTTTTTCCCTTATGGCCTAGTCGCTTAGGACCTTTCTCCTATTGACTATTAATGGTATATGCTTATTCTATCGGCTTTATTACAGCTCGTCAATAGGGCAAATTCTCAGATCTTGAATAAAACTCCCGAAAAAACGGGGCTACAATAAGATATTAAGCTATCCCATTGTGGATAGCTTAATAAAATTAGCATAATTGTTAGTTTCGATGTAAAGCTACTTATTCCTCTAAAAACTTCCACAATATTTTTTAAAAGTTTAACGCTCCACTACTGCATGGAGGCTTTCAATAGATTTTCCCTCTTCATCAATAGCAAAGATATCCGCACTATAATCATTATGGGAATAGACAACAACTGCCCCATTATAATTTCGATCGTCTACCCACGATGTATCCTCCGTATCAAAAACATAAACTGCTTTAGTATATGTTCTATTTGAGGATAATGTATCCACGCCTTCTCCATTTGTAATAGGATTTCTCATAGTAGCCATTATCACCTCTAAAGAATCAACAATATCCTTATCAGAGGGCATTCCTGAAATTGTAATAACGACTGATCTAATATTAGTTTCTATCCCAGTAATTTTTGCCGCTGTCTTGATATCCCCATATTGTGGTATCAAGGCAGTTGCCAATATGCCTATGATCGCAATAACCATCATAAGTTCAATAAGGGTAAACCCCTCGTCCCTTCTCCGTCTCATCACCTCAACTCACCGCTCCTTCTTTATCTGCATTTAAGACTTACACTTCTTAAAATGGGTATTTTAGTCTAAATCATTCGGGACCTTTAGCCTATTGATATGCTACTCATTCTATCTTCAGTTAGAACAATCGTCAATATGAGAAGACGTTATAATTAGTTAGCATTTAGATATATATATAATTTTTGATTAACGATAGTTTAGATTCCTTATGTAATTTTTTTATAAATTAAAAAAGGATTTATTCAATATTTCGAGAAATAACTGGAAAAGGAGGACGAGAACTTGATTAAGAAGAAACATTTTATCCTAAGCTTGTTCCTTTTCAGCATGCTTGTGTTAGTCTATGTACCTACGGCTAGTGCCTCTACATCCACGGACAGAATTGCTGGCTATGACCGATATCAAACCGCCGTAGCTGCTAGTCAAAGAGGCTGGCCTGACGGGGCAGATTTAGCCATCCTCGCCTATGGAGAGGATTACCCAGACGCTTTGAGTGCTGGACCATTAGCTCAGAAATATAATGCTCCAATATTATTAACAGGCTCCTATAATTTAAATAGCGACACTGCTGAGGAATTAAATCGATTGAATGTCAAAAAGGTATATATCATTGGGGGATATGCAGTAGTCTCTAAAGAAATTGACAATCGACTTACTTCCATGGATATTACGGCTGTACGACTAGCTGGCCAGGACCGTTATGAAACAGCACTTAAAGTTGCTCAAAAAGTCGGTTTAAGCAAGGGAGTTTTTGTAGCGATCGGAACAGATTTTCCGGATGCCTTATCCATAGGTCCGATTGCAGCAGCCAATGAGATGCCCCTTCTGCTAGTCCCTCCCAACGATCTTACTGCAACTCAAAAGACTTTTTTACGGAGGTATAATATTCCCACAAGTTTTATCTTAGGAAACTCAGAAATTAGTGACGAAGTAATCCATCAATTTCCGAATTACGAAATTATTGATGGAGCAAACCCTTACGAACGAAATATTAACTTGATCACGCGATTCGCGGATACTCTCAATTTAGATAAACTCTATATTGCGACAGGTGAGATTTTCCCTGATGCCCTTGCTGCTTCCGCTTTAACTCAAAAAAATAAGAATGCCCTTCTTTTACTTAAGGGCAATACACTTCCCAACTCAGCACGCTCGTTCATGAGCTCAAATATCATTTCTGAACTCCACATTATGGGCGGCTACAGTGTTATCAGCGCCTCTACAGAATCAACCCTCGCAAATTTGCCCCCTCAGATAGCGTCAGTTGATAACATCAGTGATAGTGTTCAAGAACAACAAGACTATGATCCACCGAAAACCGTCACTGTAACTACAACAAATGGATCAAAAGCAAAAGTTCCGGTCACTTGGAGTCTTGCCTCTGTTTATTCTCAATTAACAGGAACCTATGAATTGGAAGGAACCATCAAGAATTATAGCGGTAAAGTCTATCTAAGTCTAACTGTCACACCTGTGTGGAATAAAATTACAGCCGAAATCATTCAAAATGGTAATTACATTTTTCCATCTACCGTTAATGCTATTATGAGTGATAATAGTGTTAAATCGGTTCCCGTTACCTGGGACATTAATACTGTCAATTTAAACAAGATAGGTACTTACAAATTTGAAGGAACAATTCCAGACTCTACTCAGAAAGTTAACTTAACCCTTAAGGTCACCGAAGACAGTCAAATTCAATTCCCTGATCTTGCTTTTAAGACTCTTATTAGCAGGAGGCTAGGCAAAACCATAGACGCAGCAATCTACAAAAGTGATGTCCTTGAGATTACTGATTTGTATGCCAACAACTCAGGAATTACGGATTTAACCGGCTTGCAGTACTTTACGAATTTGAAAACCCTTTATCTTGGTAGAAACAACCTCAAAAAAATTACTCCTCTGGCAAAACTGACTAATCTAACCTACTTAGACCTAAGAAGCTGCGGACTTAATGACGTTACTTCTTTAAAAAGTTTAACCTCTCTTACCTTTCTTGACGTAGCATCGAATAGTATTCAGGACTTTTCTCCTTTGGGACAATTAACGAATCTAACCTCACTGTATGTAAGTAATAATAACACGTCAGATTACAGCCCAATTAGATTATATTACAAAAATCTCGTTGGAAAAGACTTTTATTTATAGGCGTTCGACCTAGGGTACTGGTCTCAAGTAAATAAAATAAAAATGGGGTTCTACTTGTAGAGCTCCATTTTTATTTGCCTCTCGAGAATACATATGTCCCTACGTCCTATTAGTCAAGTCAAATTAACTATAAGGCTTCTGGGTCTAGTCAATACACTATCATAATTTTATAGTTCTTTGGAAACCTGTCATCAGCTTACCAACTTCATCACAGCCATACACAACCACACTATTATCAGCCTGTACAATTGCAACCACGGCCCCTTTAAAGTCTGACTGCTCCATTTCGGACGGCACTGTTGTCAACGTCTTGTCTAACACATAAACTGCTGGGGTCGATTCATCGTCGAAGGCCACTGCCGTTGCCACGCCCATTTTATTGGTAATTGGATTTGTCATATCTTCAAATTCAGGGTTCTCTGAATCACCAAAAAGCGCCGTTAACTTTGTAGCTACATCCTCCGTGCTCTGTAGTCCGTAAATTGTCGCTATGACTGATCTATAATTTGTTTGAACCCCAGTAAGTTTAGCCGCTGTTCTAACATGCTCCATCTCCGGAAAGGCCAGAACCCCCACGACCGCTATGACAATCATAAGCTCAGTTAGAGTATACCCGCCTTCTTTTCTTGCTTGTATCATGATAATCTATCCCTCCTACCATAAATGTTGCCATTTTGTAGGAGTTATAACCTTTAGCCTTACTGCCAAAAGCCGATTAATGCTAAAGAAA
>JADQBO010000060.1 GCA_016278585.1 Desulfosporosinus sp. | reverse complement strand
ACTTAATTTTGCTCTTATATGGCCACATTGGACGATGAAGCTCATCCATGAATTCGTTCGTAATATTATAACATGCTTCAAGGGTATCATAGCAAGCATGTTCACAGCGACCTGGTCCAACACAGCAGTTAGGAGTTCTCAAGCAAGATCCCGAACCACCAAGGTCAAATCCTGCCTCACTAAACTCGTCAAAAATAGGTTGGATTTGCTCTGTTTTACAACCTAAAAGAATTATATCCCCTGTGGATCCGTGCATATTGGTCAGACCACTTCCATGTTTCTCCCAAATATCACAAACTGTACGTAGTGCTTTCGTGTTATAGAACCATCCAGATGGTTGAAGTAAACGGATCGTATGGAACTCCGCAACATTCGGATAAGTTTGAGGCTCGTCTACATAACGGCCGATTACGCCACCGCCGTACCCTCTAACTCCAACAATTCCACCATGTTTCCAGTGTCCTCTGCGTTCTGCATAGGATCTTTCCAAAACTTGGAGTAACTCGCCTGCTGCTTCACTTTTTACAGCAGCGCGTTTAATTTCCGTCACAAAACTGGGCCATTTGCCTTTTTCCAGTTCGTCCAGTAGTGGCGTTTTCTTTTCTGTCATGGCACACCCTCCGTCTTCAAGTTTATGGGGTTTCTTACATTTCCACAATGCTGATAGCACCAGTTGGACAAACTGATGTACAGCTTTCACAACCCATGCACTCTGATTCATCACCGGTTACATGAGCTTTGTCCTCGCTATATCCAAGCAGGTGAGCTGGACAGCTCTCAGTACATTCGTTGCAGCCTGAGCACAGATCTTCATCGATTGAAACTATAAACACAAATTACACCTCCTTAGACTGTTAAAGAGAACAAACAAGCACAGGACACTGGGAAAGTTTTCACTTGTGTAAATTAACACTAGTCCATGTACTTAATTTAACACCTTGTGTTCTATTCGTACAATATATAATACAGATTGTACTATATTGAAAACTAATTATGGACTAGTCCCTTGTTTTTATTTAAATAGGCGTTGGCAACTGAGATACCGCCTTGGAGAAAAGCCACTGACCAACTTCTTTTCCCTTTAGCATGCAAGCCCCTTCATACCCTCTAATCCCTATCTCTAATCCCTATCTCTAATCCCTAATCCACAAACTGTAACAGTTAATAAATCATCAGGTATTTATTCCCAAAGTTTACGTAATTATCCTAATATGTTGACAGCTGCCCCCCTCTATAGGTAATAGACTTGCTGCCACTTCCTTAGGCTCACGGGCATCAATAAAGCAAAGCTTTTCACTGGATTGTATAAGGCTTAAAACTGTTTAAGCAGTAATGCCCTTACTTTAAACCCTAAACACCTATTCCAAGGGTCGTAGCGACGTGAATTAGAACATCTATAACTGTGGCAAATGGTGGTTCATAAGCCATATTTAAATGTATTAAGTCTTCTACCTTGGCCCTAAACTTAAGGATGGTTGCTAATACATCCAGTCTTTTCACACTCTCCCCTGCGCCGCTAAACTTAGGCGCCAGTAAGCCGTCCATTTCCTGCTCTACTATCAATTTTCGTGATATTAGCATGCATAGGGTAATAAGGAGTTACGTCCAGACCGCTGGTTACACTAGTTACAATATTGTACCCCGTTTACGAACTTCTTCTTCTCCCAGACCAGTACGCCAATATTCAGATCAAAGACTTGGAGAACAGATGTTCCCTCCGCAGGTACAAAGCGAGTGAAAACTTCAGTAATATGATCTGCGATGACTCACCTTGTTTAATGACTGTAGAGGCTAGGGGAGTTAAACTGGTACTCCCCTAAGAATATTATGTTGTTTTGGGCAGTCTCCTCCAGCATATATTGAAGGATCATAGGTCATAAGGTGCTCATCGACTTGAATTACTCCGGTACTTCCAACCACTAGTCCTATAGGAATTCAATTTATGAATATAAGAAACCCTATTAAATGAACTCGTTTATCGAAGTGGTAGTTTTAATGTGTCAACAACCCCGTCCCCTTGTCACGCCTTTGTGAGCTCTTCTTGAAAGAATGGACCATTTCAGGATATCTGAAATGGTCCATTCTTATAAATCTAGCTATAGACTGATAGGATTGTTATTCTAAAAACTCTAAGAAAGGCTTTTTCATACTTACAAGCGCATTGACCATGAGTTCCACTAAGCCGCCATATTGAACATTATATTTATCGGTTACCTCATAATGTTCTAAAATAGCCCGCATGGCTCCTTTACAGTTAGAACACGGTGCGCAAATATATTTTGGAATTGAAGTGTCTTCAATAGTATCCTTGAAAGCTCCTAGGATCTGGTTAAACTTCATCCGAGAAGCTACATGATCCCTAAACTGAGGAAAGTTCTGTGAATTCATAATGGCAAAACCGCTTCCCCCACCACAACAATAATTATCAACTCCGTGAGGAGTCATTTCTCTAAACTGTGGACAAATAGCTTTCAGAACATCTCGCTGAGGTTGAACAATTCCCATTTGACGCACTACATTACAAGGATCATGAAGTGTCACGGGGAAATTGTTTTTACTGGGATCAAGTTTTAAACGATTGCTCTTAACCATATCCCAAAGAAGGGGGAGACAGCTCTCAACTGGGATTTTGGCATCTCCGTAAGCCATTCGATCTCCAGTAATAATAGAGGCCTTATGTGCATGTCCACACTCTGCAACAACAACTCGATTGACCCCAAAATCTTTGGCTACTTTCATCTGCATTAAAGCAATTTGTTTTGCCTGATAATCATCATACCATAGACCGTAGTTGACACTGTCATACCCCATAATTTCGCTGCTGAGGGTCCAATTTAAACCAGCTTCGTCAAAGAGAAGGGCAAATGCTACAGGATTTTCCGGCCAAGCCATAAACTCTCCCGCATTATGCAGTACAAGTATATCTGCACCTTTTTTATCCACTGGAAACTTAAACTTTATGCCAAATCGTTCTTCCGTATCTTCCTCTAAAAATTCAAGGGTATCTAAAAAAGCTGGCTTGCTTAGTCCTGTTGACGAACCAGTCTTTATCTGAAGCATCGTACCTTTATTATGAAGAGGAGTTGGAGCAATGCCCATCTCTTGACTGAAGATCTTACGAATTTCTTTAGTAAGAATAGCATTATCTAAACCCAATGGACAGGTTTGTGCACAACGTCGGCAAAGATTACACCGATAGGCTAATTCTCCGAGGCGAGCAATTGTTTCCCAATTGACATCAATATCTGCCCCAACGAAACCACCTAGTAACTTTCCGCTTGTGGTAAAGTACTTCTTCATGATTTTCCTAAGAACTTCGGATCGATAAATTGGTCGATACATCTCATTGTTCCCTGTCGCCGTATAAATATGACAGGCATCTGAGCACGTATTGCATTTTGCGCAATATTCAAAGGACAATAAGAGGGGCTGAAGTACCCCATTATTAGCATCAGTAAAAATTTTTTCTAGACCACTGAGGAATTTTCGAACAAACTCATCTTCTTCTTCTTTTGAATCTGGTCGAACTAAAGTATCGATCCCAATATATCCATCTAATGATGCACAATATTTCTCTTTCCAAGCGGGCTTTGGATCCGTTAAGGGAGGTTCCATTCCAGGTTTATCGTAGGGTGCTAATAAAGGCATTAGCTGATCGAGTTCGAGCTTAATTAATTGTTCATCAGATCGCCCCATATCCTTCGGAAGTAAATCTTTTTGATTTATCATTCTTAGATCTCCTTTTCCTATATAGTTAACTTTTTATAAATACAAGATAGGTAGTTATTACTTAGGAACGCTAGGTGGCTTGATATGAGGGGCAGACCAGGAGGTGGTTGGCCGATATGATGTTGCTTTTTTAACTTTTTGTTCAACTGCACTTCCCTTAAGGTTAGGACTATTATCCCATAAAACCGTATGGAACGTGAAATACTTGCCAACATAGTGGCTCATCTTACTAATAGGAATATAGGTTAACATAATTCCCACTAAAACTATGTGTAAAGTGAGTAATGCACTTGCTGCAAATGGCGTAAAAGTGATAAGATTTGCGGTCACTTCTCTTGCATAACTAAAGGTTAAATCACTACCCCAAGTGAGAATTCCAGTGAATAAGGCTGCAAAAAGGAGTAAAAGATTAAAGTACTCTTGTGGAGTTGTGTATTTCTTTAACGTATTATCAAACATCCTGCGAAGAAATAATAACCCAGCCCCTAAAGTACCTATTAAAAGCCCAGAAATCCCTGTCAAAAGTGATAAATAGTAAATCGCTAGACCCCAGATACTTGGACTATTTGCCGCAACAGTAATCCCGTTGATTACAGTCACCGCGCCTACAACCAATAAAATTGTCCAAGCCATGAGAAGGTAAATCCCTAAGTGGAGGGCATAAGAAATCCACCAAAAAGGTCGTTGGTTTTCAAACAACTTCTTGATGAATATTATTTCTTTTAACATTTCTATTACTTCCCTGACATGAGAAACTTCGTGTGGCTTAGTCCACCATAATGTTTCTTCATAAAAAGAACCCCCATGTTCAAACCCTTTTTCTTTAGGTACAGGATAGAGTTCCATTCTTCCATGTAAGGGCATTTTTGCAAATTCATAAGCTTTGTAAATTGATATTCCGACAAAAAGGAGTATAGATAAGTACGCAATAACACTAAGTAACATAACTCTTTAACCTCCCTATTCTTGTAATTTATTTTAACTATTTTAGTCTAAGTGAGTTTCTGCTGCTTGTAAAATTATCATTTCTCATAATACCATCGCAGAAGTTGATGACAATAATTGTATTAACCGTAAGAAATTAATAAATATTCGAACTCTTTTATGTATTCAATAATCCAGACTACAAAGAGCATCTCAGAAGGTTAACCTTTGCAGAGATGCTCCTATAGTTAGTAAAGAAGTTTTATACTAAAATACTATACCCATTGCTATAAGCAGAAGAATAATAACCACTACAACAGCAATTCCAGATAGCAAGTTTGGTCCACACGCTCCATCGGCTACTCCACCAAAAGCCATTTTGAATTCCTCCATTCTCGCAATTAATTTTAAGTCATTTCTTAATGCATTCTATGTAAAAACAAAATATAAGTTACATATTTTGGCAATTGTTTGCCCGTGGCTATTATTGAGAAGACTTTTACTTACTACCGTTTTCGTATAACATAGGGTTAAGCTTATTCAGCACATTGTAAGAGGATTTTAATAACAGTTTGTGCATTAAACAGAGCGAAAGGAATGTTTATAATTATGAAAGCTTTGATTACCTTAACTTCGAGTGAATCGAAACGACTAATCGCAAAAGGAGTGACTGCCTTACCCACCGTTCAAAACGCTAAAGAAAAGCATACGATCATCGTTGCCGGGGGAACAACGAATGCCTTTGTTGCGGAGGAGTTGCTCGGAATTAACATAGTCGACAAAACGGGCTATACAATGGGTATCATCACCAAAGGTGAGCTGGGAATTAGTCAGTCTTCAAATAGGACTGCACCGTATGTTATTTGTGAAGGGCAAGTTCTAGAGGTTTCTTGGAAAGAATACTTACCTAAGATGCAAAGGGGAGACATTTTCATCAAAGGTGGTAACGCAGTCGACCACACCGGTTTAGTTGCCGTCATGGTTTCAGATTCCATGGGTGGAACAATTGGGGCAGCTCAAGGGATCCTTTATGCACGAGGGATCGAACTGATTGTCCCCATTGGGCTGGAAAAGATGATTCCCGATGTTCGAGTAGCCGTTGAGTTTATGACTAAATCCACCCTTGATGAGGCCTTTGGTCATAAAGTGGCCCTTATTCCAGTAGTTGGTGCAACGGTTATCACTGAATTAACCGCCTTAGAAACTCTCTATGATGTTGAAACATGTTGCATCTCCGCAGGTGGGGTCGATGGTTCAGAAGGTTCTGTTACAATTGCTATCGAGGGGATTGATAAAGAAGTACAACGGGCAATTCAAGATATTAAATCCCTAAAAGGCGAACCCCCATTAGCAGTTCACTAAAAAGGGACTGTGTGAAAACTCCATCTTAAATCCAAAGTGGTCACAACCATCAGAAAGCGTCCTCATTTCACTCTAATCAAATAGAGTAAAGTGAGGACGCTTGTGGTTTGATGATATAGAAACAAAAGCGGGATGTGAAACCAAGGTAAACAAGTTTTAGCATAGTCCCTTTTTTGAATCTAGAGTTCTATGTAATTATCCTCAAAATCGATAAAGAAAAAACAAGCTTTTTCACTAAAGATT
>JADQBO010000050.1 GCA_016278585.1 Desulfosporosinus sp. | reverse complement strand
TTCTTCCCTATCCACAGCTTTAGTTTAGCCTCAAGTGTTTTCATCTCACCTGAAATAGGATCCAAAGCACACGCAACATTTAACGCTTCCAAAAGAAGGGTCTTCTCTCGATCTTCTAACTGAAGAGGTGGGAGCATCAGTTCAGAGCAAACTACATACTCCTCCCCTCTTCGTCTAATGATGTTCTTCTTTTCCAAGTCTTTCATAGCCCGTTCAAGGGTTTTACTACTAACTTCTTCTTGATCTCGCCGATTAAAGCGTTTATAGATTTCTCTGATGCCCAATCCTTGAGGAGCGGACATGAGCATCCGTAAAATTTCCATTTGTCGGAGAGTCGCTGCCTTAACAGGTAAAACCCCATTCCAACCACTTAAATGCAAATAAAGTCTTCCGGTTCCATCCTGCTTAAATTGAAAGCCGTTATCTTTCAGTTCCTCAAAATCTCTTTGTACCGTCACTTGATTCACTTCAAATATCTTTGCCAAGCTTGAGAGGGTCTGAACCCATGGTTGTGTGGCAATGAGTTTGACAATTTCGCGTTGACGTGTTAACTTGTCCAAGCTCGTATCCCCCAATTCCTTGCAACCGAAAACAATCCTACGAATATGAACTAACTATTAAATATTAACATTACACAGACGACATTAAATCCCTTCAGACAGTTTAAAAAACTTATTCTAAAACTTGCAGACTCATTTTATATGCGTAAATCAACTCATTAAATTCCTCTGGTGAACCGTTTCTAAGCATTAGGGTCTGGGCTTTTTTTAATAAGTATTTATGTAGTTTTTCCCTAGTAATTAGAAACCTTATCATTTTTTTCATGTACAAATCATTGGTTAATTTTAAATGTTGCTGGTACAGAGAACTTGCTCTAGTTTCCGCCTGTATATCAACCTGTAATATATTCATAATGTCAGAGCTTTGGTCGATATGATTTGTTTTCCATGGCATACCTTGTGAATTTTCAAGGGTTAATGGTGGTCCTCCTAGTTTGTGAATTGCTACTGAAATTAATTCCATATGCCCCAATTCTTCCGCGGCAATTAATCCTAAAAGTTCTCTAACATGGCGATTTGATATATTGGATCGCTGATTAAAGTATTGTAAAGCAGATGATAACTCACTATCTATCCCTGCATAATGTTCTGTCAATACCTTGGCAAAGGTTGGATCTTGACGTTCAACGTGGATCGGATAAAACAAACGCTTGTGATATTTAAACACTTTCATCCCACCCTATATCTTTAAGAATCCTGCCTTTATTATATGTTGGCAAACTCTTTGTGTTCACAAAGTGGTCTAAACCTTATTAAGGGACCTCGTTCACTAGCTATGAAGGTATGTAACACTTCTTTTACATCGTTCATAGATTACCTTAAGGAGTGAATGATAAGTGTTATTATGTTGTCCCAATTGTCAGAGCATGGATCATTTAAGTAAGTGGATTCAATACACAGCTCAAACCCTGGAAATGAAGATAATCCCAGCCGCTCAGAGTTCAGTTTATGTATGTCCAAAATGTTTTAATTCCTCTCCCCGAAATATCCTGCCTCGTGTTAATCATTAACAGCCTTACTTAAAAACATTATCCTAAAGCAAATCCTGCCTTCACTTTAGTGAGGCAGGATTCATTATTTGTCAAAAAAAATCCCCTCACTATTCTAATGAGGGGAATAAGAAAGAAGGGAAGAAAAATAAGAAGAAGAATTTATATTAACCGTTAAGAAACGGATAATCATCTATTACACTATTATAGATCAACCGTGTTACAGTTCCATGAACTTTGTGTGAAGATTGTGTTAAACCTTATTCTGGAAATTTTATATCTCTAAGCCTTTTACTCCTATATCCCGTCGAAAATGGGCCTTAGGGAAATCAATTATGTCCACTAAAGCATAGGCCTTTTCCCGAGCTTGTTGGATCGATTTTCCTTCTGCGGTTATCCCTAACACCCTGCCACCAGTACTCAAAAGTTGTCCCTCACTAATTCCTGTTCCGGCATGGAAGATGACCGTATCCAGATCTCTCTCCACAGGCAATCGTATGGGAACCCCCTTTGTATAGGCTAACGGATAACCCTGAGCAGCCATCACAACACACACGGCGACTTCCTCTTTCCACTCCAGTTGGACCTTAGACAAAGTTTGCTCAGTGCATGCCCAAAGAATCGGCAAAAGATCGGATTTTAGTTTTTTCATCACCACTTGGGTTTCTGGATCGCCAAACCGCACATTGTACTCTAGAAGCTTAGGTCCCCGTTTCGTTAACATCAACCCTAAGAAAAGCACCCCCGTAAAGGGATTCCCCCGTTCTCTCATAACTTGCAAAGTAGGAAAAACATGGTCGCGCATCACGGTTTCCTCAAGTTCAGTCGTCCAAATCGGTGGGGGACTATAAGTACCCATACCTCCCGTGTTCAGCCCAAGATCCCCATCTAAAGCCCGCTTATGATCCTGAACAGGAACCATAGGCAAAGCGGTTATTCCATCAGAAAAACAAAGTAAGCTTACTTCTTGCCCTTCTAGGAATTCTTCAATCAGCAACGTTTTACCCGCCGAACCAAAGTTACCGTCCATTATCTCATCGACTCCTTGGAGGGCAGTATCCATATCCATGGCCACTATAACCCCTTTACCCGCAGCAAGACCATCCGCCTTTAAGACACAAGGCACTCCAATAGCATGGATAAACTCTCTAGCCTTAGCAGGATCCTCAAATACCTGCCACTCCGCCGTTGGAATCTTTGCGCTTTCCATCATCGTTTTAGCGAAAGATTTACTTCCTTCCAATTGAGCAGCCGCCTGAGTTGGTCCGAAGATCCTCAAACCCACCTTCTGGAAGGCATCAACTATCCCTAGACTCAAGGGGTCTTCAGGGCCAACAACCGTTAGATCAATTTTCTCTTTGAGTGCAAACTCCACTAATCCCGCAATGTCCTGTACAGAAATTGGGACATTCCACATCGCGGTACCGGCATTTCCCGGCGCTACATATAAACGTTCTAGTTCGGGGCTTTGCACCAGTTTCCAAGCCAAAGCATGCTCCCGCCCACCATTACCTACTATTAATACTCGATATTTACTCACGGTCTTATTTTGCCCCCAATCTTAAGTAGTTTAATAATAATAGAACTGGTCAGTTAAAATCGAACATAGAAGGACTCTACCCCACCGAGCTAAATATGGAACACCCACTTAAAAAAGTGGGTGTCTAAAACAGGGACTAATGCTGAAAATGTCGGCGATGCGTAAACACCATAATCATATTTAAGCGATTCGCGGCTTCAATAACTGCAGCATCTTTGAGAGACCCTCCTGGCTGAACGATCGCCCGGATCCCGGCCTTGGCCGCCTCTTCAATCGAATCTGGAAAAGGAAAGAAAGCATCCGAGGCCAGATAAGCCCCTTTTGCATTATCTCCCGCTTGATCAAGGGCTATCCTAACAGACCCTACCCGATTCATTTGCCCGGCTCCGACACCCAGTGTATGTCTATAATCTGTAACTACGATGGCATTTGACTTGACATGTTTCACAATACGCCAAGCAAAATCTAGGGCAACTAAATCTTCTTTTGTTGGTTTTTGTTCTGTAACTACATCCCATTCGTTTACCGAAGTTGTCCCACGATCCACCTCCTGAACGAGATATCCACCTTCAATACTTCTTGAAACCCAGCCGGAAGTTACTTTACCAAACTCCCCTCTTCCAACCACAAAGAGGCGAAGATTTACTTTTGAACTGAGAATCTCTCGAGCTTCCGGGCTGAATTCTGGCGCTACGATAACTTCATAGAAACGATCTTTGAGGACTTCAGCACAGGCAGCGTCTACTACTCGGTTAAAGGCAATAATTCCACCAAAAGCAGACACTGGATCTGCAGCAAAGGCACTTTCATAAGCGTCAAGGGGGGTCTGGCCCATAGCCACTCCACAGGGATTAGTGTGCTTGATGATCACTGACGCACACGATTCAAACTCGCGTACAAGTTTCCACGCCGCATTCATATCAATCCAATTATTGTAGGAAAGTTCCTTCCCTTGGAGTTGTTTACCGTTAGCCAAGGTTCCCGCCCCAGCCTCTGCATTGATATAAAAGGCTGCCTTTTGCTGCGGGTTTTCACCGTACCGTAATTCCTGAATTTTTTGAGCCGTTATACGAAGTGTCTCCGGAAAACTGCCTGTCGATTCAAGCTGCCGTTCTAGGTATCCAGCAATAAGACGGTCATACTCCGCGGTATGGGCGAAGGCTTGAGCCGCAAGTCGCCTACGCATACCCGCCGGAACATTTCCTGATTCACGTAACACACTTAAAACTTCTTCATAGGATTCAGGATTGACCAACACAATAACTCGGCCATGATTCTTAGCTGCAGCACGAACCATCGTTGGACCACCCACGTCAATATTTTCTATGGCTTCTTCAAAGCTTACTCCAGGCTTAGCAATTGTCTCCCGAAACGGATAAAGATTGACCACGACTAAGTCAATATAGCGAATTCCATTCTGCTCCATTTGTTCCATATGTTCGATACTATCCCGCGCCAATATTCCACCATGAATTAAAGGGTGCAGCGTCTTCACTCGACCATCTAAAACTTCAGGAAATCCCGTGACCTCACTAACGTATTGCACGGAAACATTGGCTTCATCGAGCGCTTTGTATGTCCCCCCAGTTGAAATCAATTCAAAGCCTAAGTCCACAAGTTCGCGCGCTAAGTCCACGATCCCTGTTTTGTCTGAAACACTTATTAAAGCTCTTCGTTTCATTCTAATCCCCCCTGTTCAAAAATCTGTACTCTACGCCCATTCCGCTCTACCTTTCCTAAGACTAGCAATCGGACGGCCTCCGGATAAAGTCGATGTTCTGCCGCTAAAATTCTCTGAGATAAACGTTCTTCCGTATCCTCTGGTAACACAGGTACCGCTTCTTGCAAAAGAATTGGACCACTATCTAAACCTTCATCCACTAAGTGTACGGTACACCCACTTACCTTGACCCCGTACTCAAGTGCTTGGCGCTGAGCGTGGAGCCCAGGAAAAGCAGGTAATAATGAAGGATGGATATTTAGGACTAGAGAATTAACCCTTCTTATAAACTGAGGACTTAGAATCCTCATATATCCAGCCAAGAGTAAAAGCTCCACTGCGTATTCTCGCATCCATATTAGGATGTCTTCCTCTTGCGCCTGACGATGTGGGTAATTGCTAATTGGGAAAGCACAGGAAGGGATTCCCGCCTCCTCTGCTCGTATAAGTGCGCCAGACCCTACGAAGTCCGATCCAACAGCAACAATATCAATAGGGAGTTTGTCATTTCGGTTGGCTTCAATTAAGGCTTGGAGATTACTCCCTCGACCTGATGCAAGTATCGCCGTCCTCAATAAGTCACCCCTTCTCCTATTACAACGTTTCCTATGACAAAGTTTCTCTCGCCTAACTCCTCAAGTTTTTTACACACAGAATCCTTATTCTCCGAGCGTACGATTAGGACAAAGCCAACCCCCATGTTAAAGGTCCGATACATTTCTGGGCAGGACACATCTCCTAGACGTTGAAGCAACGTGAAAATTGGAGGGGGTTCCCACGAAGATGTATCTATTCGAACTCCCAGACCTTTAGGCAATATCCGAGGAACATTATCCGTTAAGCCCCCTCCCGTAATATGGGCCATCCCCAGAATTTCTCCCTCGGTAAGCAGCGACAAAATAGGCCTAACATAAATGCGGGTTGGGCGAAGAAGGGCCTCCCCGAGCGGTTCCCCTAACTCTGGGAACTCCTCATCCAAGGAGTACCCTTCAAAGACTTTTCGGGCTAAGGAATACCCATTGCTATGGAGTCCCGACGAAGGTAACCCGATAAGCACATCTCCTACTCGAATCTTTGATCCGTCAATTAACTGTTCCTCATTCACAACTCCCACTGAAAATCCTGCTATATCGTACTCGTTTTCGGCATAGAATCCAGGCATTTCTGCCGTTTCTCCACCAATCAGTGCACACCCTGCCATTTCACACCCTCGGGCAACCCCACCTACAACCTCAGCCAACAGTTCCGGTTCCACCTTGCCAACCGCAAGATAATCGAGGAAATATAAAGGTTCTGCCCCCTGCACCAAAATATCATTCACACACATCGCCACAGCATCTTGTCCGATGCTGCCATGCCGATTCATTTGAAAAGCAAGTCGCAACTTAGTTCCTACCCCATCTGTTCCAGAAACAAGCACAGGATTGGGGTATTTAGTCAAATCTAATTTAAAAAG
>JADQBO010000117.1 GCA_016278585.1 Desulfosporosinus sp. | reverse complement strand
GATTCCGCTGATTCGATTGGGGTAAGGTAAGCGCTCCATAACCTTAGACCCGACCACTGCGGTCCCGCCAATCACAAGGGACTCGGTGACACTCAGTTCTTGTAAAGCGGTTTGAGTATCTGTAGATAATGTCTGGGATTGGGTGAGTAAGATGGGTATCCCTTGTCTGGCTGCCCATGAGGAGATGACTAAAGCGTCCTGAAAGTGACGCACGCTGGCAATGACAGCCTTTCCTTTAGTATCCAGTTCCAGCGCTATTGCCCGAGCGGTTCCTTCCGCTGTATAACCATAAAGACGTTTTACCTCATACGTTTGTCGGAGTTCACTTTCAATCTGGGCGGACAGCGCTGCTGTACCCCCTAGGAGATAGATTTTCTTCGGAGCCAGTCGCTGTAGTTCTGTCCGGATTTCCTCTGTGAGCTCTGAACTTGGGGAGAGTAAGATCGGTGCTTGGAGTTTATAGGCCAGTGGTGCTCCAGCTAGAGCATCTGGGAACTGATTCACTTGAGCTAAGATGACTGTATCTGCTCCGGTTGTAAATGTCTCCTTGGAAATCTGTATAGCTGTGCCCTCCGCTGTATCTCCTGCGAAACGCCGGCTCTGTTGCCCACTGTTTTGCGCTGTTCCAAAGACATATATCCCTGGGATATAGAGGCCAAACCGTGCCTGTCCATCGCTAATTTCACCGCCTAGGGCAAGCCAGCGTGACCCATTCCAACGATAGAGGGCCTCTCTAACGTCTCCTTTAAGCACAGGGTCGTTCCATTTTAAGGAGAGCATCTTCTGGGGTGTGGCACTTCCCCAATCAACCTGAAAGGCCGGGGTTAAAAAGGTGGCACCCTTTGGCAAATTAGTTAGTGTGGTAATGGCTTTTAAAGAGACATAGGTCGGTTGGTCAAAGGCTTGGGAAGGAATCGTTAAATCCACCTGGGTTGACCCTTCTTTGGCCGCTCGGATAATTCCACCTTGGGTATTAACAGCGGCTGGAGAGGTCAATGTCTCTAAGGTCTGAGTGAGAGTCAAGGCAAGTTTTACATCCACGAGTCCATAACCGTACTGGTTATCCCGTCCTGGAGTGCCTAAATCTTGAGTCCCTTGCTCAAGGGCTTGAACCACTTGATCTCTGGACCACTCCGGATGTTGGCTCCAAATGAGGGCTGCTTCCCCTGAGACAAAGGGAGTGGCTAAGGAGGTTCCGCTTGCATAGACATAGTCAGATTCCCCGGTTTTACTCCAGCCAGCTGTGGGGATGGAGTCTCCCGGTGCGGCCAGAGCAACTTCTGGGCCTATCGTTGAATAGCTTGTCACATTACCCTCTTTATTGGTTGCAGTAATTGCCAGCACTCGAGGGTCAGAGGCAGGGTAGCTCACACCGGGGTTTGCTTGGGATTGGGAATCATAGTTTCCACTAGCGGCGATTAGCAAGCATCCCTTATTATACGCATAGGTCACTGCCTGCCTTAAAATGTCGGAAGAGACGGAACCATTTTCCGAACCAAGGCTTAGGTTGATAATTCTTGCTCCATGGTCTGCTGCCCAGATAATTCCTTCAGCGATGGCGTCGTCATACCCTACTCCTTTCGTGCTAATAGCCTTGATCGGCATAATCTTAGCTTGATAGGCCACTCCAACAATCCCCACACCGTTGCGTCCAGCAGCGGCAATTCCGGCAACCTGGGTTCCATGTCCATTGTCATCTTGATTAGCTCCCACTGCTTTACTTCCCGTGATTGAATTGTATCCGGGAACCAAATTAGCCTTCAAATCTGGGTGTTCTAGGGCGATACCCGTATCGATAATGGCAATAGTTATACCTTGACCAGTTGCCCCCATCTCCCAGGCTCCAGGTACGCCTCGATTAACCAATGACCATTGTTTTGGAAAGAGTGGGTCATTGGGTATCGTTACTTGAGATGTATACTGTATTGTCCGGGCATTGTTTTTTTCTGCATTAATAATCCCGGGAGCACCCTTTAGGGCCTCGATAACGTCTTTCACATTACTACTTTTCGAGAATTCTAAGGTTGCAAAGTTTAAGGGCCCCCGGCGTACTAGCTTCGCGTTAAATTCTTTCGCTATTAGATCAAGGTTTGATTCCGGAGCTAAAGAAAGGACAACTTGGAGGGGGTCTAGTTGACTTGTTCCTTCTTGGGCTACTTCCTGAGCCTCAATCATCGTATCAATTGGAGCTATTCCTGTGTTTAGAAGCAAAACCCCTATAAGTCCTAGAGACAATAGCGTAGATTTAGTCCGATAAAACCATTGCTTGAACATCGCTTCCACGCCTTTCCCCTTATAAGTTAGAATGATAGAAATACATTTTATATATTGTTAAAATCTTAATTAGTTTGATGTACTATTTCTTGAATTTGACCTGGTATAGATTTTATTCGACAAATTATGTCACATTCCTTCGTGTAACTCTCTCTTTCCATTATGTTATATTTTGGACATCCCGATTCTTCTGTTTACAGGAAGGATTTTGTTCTATTTAAGAGAATTATTAGGCATTGGGGTTCTTCCATGCTAACTAGGATAAGAAATGCTTACACCCAATTTATTTTTGCTTACTTTTACCGATAAATAAATGCGTCTTACTACCATTAAGTTAATTTAGAAAGAGGTTGGGTTATTAATGAACTTTATCACAAAAAAAGCCATAAGTTTTTTCTGTAGCTTAATAATTTCTGTGAGTCTTGTGCCCTTGCAACCATTTCAGGTGCAAGCTGCCCCGAGCGAATCGGTCACTGATCGAATTTATGGGAATACACTGTATGATACGGCCGTGGAGATTTCTAAGCGAGGCTGGGATTCTGCGCCTGTTGCAGTCCTTGCTACCGGCAAGAATTTTCCAGATGCCTTGACTGGAACTGTCCTCGCTCGTACGGTCAATGGTCCCTTACTGCTTACAGAATCGGATCGTTTGAGTCCTGTCGTATCCGCGGAACTCAAACGCCTCGGGACAACGGAAGTGTACCTGCTTGGCGGAACCGTCGCTTTAAACCCTGGGATTGAAGAGTCCCTTATAAATCAAGGGATCGAGCCCAAGCGTCTCTCAGGATGGGATCAGTACGGAACCGCAGCAGAAATTGCCCGTGTAGCAGCCCCCAGTTCTAGCCAGGCCTTCTTAGTGAATGGGGAGCTTTTTCCGGATGCCTTAAGTATCTCCTCTTATGCAGCTGCACAAGGGATTCCAGTCCTCCTCACACGTCCGAATTCACTGCCGAAGGAAACGGCTGAGGCACTGACTGAACTGGGAGTTTCGGAGGTGACCTTTGTTGGCGGTAAGGCCGTGATTCATGACAGTATTGAAGAGCAACTTAGTAAGCTCCCTCAGCCTGTCAAGGTTACCGCCCGTTATGCAGGGTATGATCAGTACGAAACAAATGCTGTGGTCTTAAATGAATTATCCTTTGATACTTCCAAAGTCTATGTTGCAACGGGAAAGAATTTCCCTGATGCCTTAGCGGGAGCTGCTTTTGCTGGGAAGAGCAATACCCCGATCCTATTAATCCCGAGTTCCCAGTTAGGAAACTTGACAACGATTTATCTCAATCAAAAACGAGCTACTGGTTCAGCCTTTACGATTTTTGGGGGGGTGGGCGTTATCAATTACAAGATGGAAGGTGTCATTCGTACCGGTGTAGTCCAACCGCGAGTTTCCCTTCAATATACTCAGGGCGGTTTTGGAGGCACCAATGGAATGCTCAATCAGGTCAAGTTAATTCCTTCTCCGGCTACAGATTATGCCGATATCATTGCTCCAAGCTGGTATTACCTAGATGATACGGCCGACGGAAACGTAGTTGGAGGGTGGGATGCAACACCTAAGGATTATACACAGTTTACTACGACCGTTCAGGCTCGTAATTTAAAAGTCCTGCCCGTTATTCAGTCTTCTTGGGCCACGACTAGTACCGTTGATACCGTTATGGCCTCAGAAACCCTTCGAGCTAAACTAATTGGCCAAATCATGGACCGAATTAAAAGCATTAATGCTGACGGAGTCGTAATCGATTTCGAGTTTATGAGTAACGAGACTGGGCCTTATCTCACCCAGTTCATGAAAGAACTCTACGCCAAACTTCATCCTTTAAATAAGTTAGTGGTTCAGGCCGTGATGCCCCGAACGGGTTCAGAAGCCTGGCTCGAGGAGTTTGACTACTCCGCTCTTGCCCAACATGTTGATTACTTGCATATTATGACGTATGACTATAGCCACGGGACCCCTGGGCCTATTGCCCCGCTGGATTGGAGTAAGAAGGTTTTAAACTATACCAAGGCTCAAGGGGTTGACATGCGTAAAGTTCTGCTCGGGATTCCCTATTACGGAGTAGACTGGGTTGCTACGGGAAAACCCGCTGCGCCCTATAGCCGTGTTGCACGGGGACTCAACACCCTCTATGGGCCTACATCGGATAAGGATCTAAGCGGTATGACGGAGCTTATAGCACAGTATAAGGGCTCAGTACAACGAGATGCCTCACAGGTTCCCTATTTTAGTTACACGGATGCTAAAGGTGCACCACATATTGTTTATTACGACGATGCCCAAAGCTGGAATGCTAAAATGGAGTTGCTTAATCAATACGGTCTTGCCGGGGTAGGAGCGTGGTCTCTATATTGGACGATTAACCCGGAATGCTCTAATCGGCTCTTGCCGATCTTAAAACAACATCTTCGGTAGGAACATGGTGACGGGAACTTGCATTGCAACTTCCATCCCCAACACTTACATCCCCATATAACCATTAAATAGTTAAAGCCGTTCACTGATTTTTGTAACAGTGAACGGCTTTTTAATGTATCTGTTTTCAATCTTTTAAGAACTCTCCATGATTAATCAATTTTTCTTTTCTCAACTCATTGTTATTAATTGTTCAAATTTAATGCGGATTTGAGACTACTAAAAATTAAAATACATACATAACTCAATAACAAGATCGGGGTTGTTCAATCAATGTTATAATTCTTCATGACCTAGCTCCCTTTTTGGGAGAAACACCAGTAAGACAATTACTTGCTTAAAAATAGTAAAATTGTATAATATTTTAGAAAGCTAATCTATAGAAGTACGAGGTGGCTATTTTGTTAGTTCTTCTAACAATCTTTAATTCAATACTCATGGTAACGGGGCAAACTCTTTGGAAACTAGGGGCAACAGGAAAAGAGATTCACGGCCTCGGTCAACTCCTGCGCCTTTTTCTCAATCCTTATGTAATTTCTGGCCTCATGGTGTATGCCTTTGCTTCCGTCCTGTGGATTTATATTTTGAATAAAGGTGAGTTAAGCTATGTTTATCCCATTCAAAGTACGGCCTTTATCTTTGCCCTGATTATTGGAATAACAATTTTTAAAGAACAGCTCACGGCCTCGAAAGTTATCGGGGTCTTAGTGATTTGCCTTGGGGTAATTATTATCACACGAAAGTAGGAATCAAGCACCATGTGGAAGTCCATTAAATATCAACCGGAGCATCTAGCGGAAACGATTGAAATGACACACGAGTATTATGGGGATTCCTGGATCTCAAACTCTAGTTACTTAAAATGGCAGTATGAAGCCAACCCAGCCGGCCCGGCAATGATCCGTTTAGCTCGAGATGTGGAGACCGATCAGCTGGCTGGCCAGTATGTCGTAATTCCGATGCGTTTCAACGCGTTCGGTAAGCAAATTAGCGGAACCCTCTCCTTAAATACCCTTACTCGTCAAATCTATGGTGGCCAAGGAATTTTCACTGGACTTGCCAAGGCCGTTTATGAGGACTGCGCTGAGCAAGGATCGCTTTTCTGCTATGGATTTCCTAATCCGAATTCCTATCCGGGATTTACAAAAAAACTCGGCTTTACAGACTTAGGCAGTGTTCCCCTTTTGCTCCGTCCCTTAAACACCAAAGCCTTGGTTAGAAAAAAATTAGGAACTCTGCTGGCCGCCCTTGCTCTCCCTTTTCATACATATTATAAGGTGAAAGCCCGCTCAGATGACCGCTATGAGGTTTATCCGCTGACTGCCTTGAATCTTTCCGAGTTGAATGGTTTCTGGGCTAAGGTACAAGTCAAATATCCCATCATGGGGATTCGAGATGCGGACTATCTCCGCTGGAGGTATTTTGATATTCCCCTCCGGGATTATCAGGTCTATGGGGTTCGCCAAAAGAATCGGCCTGAGCTGCTTGGATATATTGTGGGACGTTGTACAGAAATAGCCCATATGTCTTCCGGCATGATCGTCGACTTCCTAGTTGACCCTAAGCATCCTGCTGCCGGAGACTATCTCGTTAATACTCTGCTACGCTTTTTTGTCGATAGAAA
>JADQBO010000413.1 GCA_016278585.1 Desulfosporosinus sp. | reverse complement strand
CAAGAGGATAAGCAACCGTTCCTCTATCTTTCCAACTCCACGAATAAACTGAGAGTCCATGCCTAACGCAATCGACGGAGGGGGTTCAATCGCTTCACTATCAAGGCGCAAAACTTCAGTTACGGCATCCACCCGAATTCCGAAGACTTTTGTATTAACTTGTAACACAACAATTCGACTAAGGTCGGTTTCTTCCACACGAGTCATTCCAAAACGAGTCCTCAGACTGATCACTGGAATAACATTTCCTCTTAGATTAATAACACCCTCAATATAAGTCTCTGCTTTAGGAACCCGAGTAATGGGTGGAATACGGATAATCTCTTGGACACGCATAATATCAACCCCAAATTCCTCGGTACCTAAGCTAAACGTTACTAATTGTTCTTCCGCCATAAAGTAACCCCCTTTTTCGATGTTCGAGGTTCGAAGTTCGATGTTCGAACTCGAATAAAACTTGAAAGTTTTTAGGAATATATTTAAAGTTCCCTTTTACTGAGGCGCGAGCGTGATGTTATTGAACAAGTGAGATTTAAATCGTTCTTAAAAACTTTAGTTTTCAATTCACATTCGAATCTCGAACATCGCGCCTCGATCTAGCCTTTGCGAGTAACTAAGATGTCTTGAATTAGGGATCCGATATCCAGGATCAAGGTGACTTTACCGTCACCAAGAATCGTTGCGCCTGCAATTCCAGGAAGATTATTGAGAAGTTCGCCCAAGGATTTAATAACAACTTCTTGTTGTCCGCGTAATTCGTCCACGATTAGCCCCAAGGCTTTATCCCCAAAGCCTACAACCACGACAAAAACTTCAGGACTTTCAATGTCTGGGGTTGGAAGTTCAAACTTTTCTTGTAATGAAATGAGCGGTAGAGTGTTTCCTCGCAAATGAACCATTGGCAGTCCGCCCACAGTTTTTATATCCTCTCGATTAACCAAAAGTGTCTCTAAAACAGACGAAAGGGGCACGGCATAAATCTCTTGTCCGACTTCTACGAGAAGTGCTTGAATGATTGCCAAGGTCAAGGGCAAGCGAATGGTAAAGGTACTCCCCTTCCCTTGGCGAGTCGTAATATCCACCATTCCCCCCAGGTTATTCAAGGCTTTCTTTACGACATCCATCCCGACACCCCGACCGGAAATATCCGTAACCTCAGTTGCTGTACTGAAGCCGGGCAAGAAGATAAGATTGGCAATATCACGTTCAGAAAGTTCTTCTCGCTCTCCAATTAGCCCCTTAGAAACCGCTATTTGACGAATTTTATCGAGATTTAACCCTGCTCCGTCATCCGAGATCAGAATAGCTATGTGATTACCTTCATGATAAGCATTCAACGTAATCGTCCCAAGTTCAGGTTTACCGGCCAATCGACGCTCTTCTGGAGACTCTATCCCGTGATCCACTGAATTTCGAATTAGATGCATTAAGGGATCTCCGATAACTTCCACAACGGTCTTGTCCAGTTCCGTGTCTTCCCCTTTTAAGACAAGATCAATTTCTTTGCCGGTTTTTTTGGCAAGGTCACGTACTAAACGTGGAAAACGATTAAAGACCGTTCCAATCGCTACCATACGTAAGCGCATAACACTCTCTTGGAGGTCATTCATTAAACGACCCAAGTAAACGTTGGCTTCGTTTAAATTATTGACCATACCGTCCGTACTATATTGGGCCTTAAGATCCAAACCAATTTGCACCAAGCGGGTCCGAGTAATGACCATTTCCCCAACAAGGTTAATGAGATTATCCATTCGAACTGTATCCACACGGATCGTATGTACCTGAGTGTTACCTTCTCCACTTACAGTTTCCGGAGTCGGTGTTCCTTTAGCCGTGACTATCCCTTTTGGCGCATCGCCAACACTAGGACTTGGCATAGGCTTAACGGCCTTTTCTTCAGTCACACCCTTCGGAATAGCATTGGACTCAATTGCGACAGGGGTTTCCATACCCTTAGCAATATCTTCAACCACGTCTTCCTCTATCCTAACAAGGTTTGGATAAGGGTTAACGATGACATCCACCAACTCTGAAATCTCCAGTAACTCTCTCCGAATCTCTTCGCGGGGCTCATCACAGAGCACAAGCATAAAAAATTCCTCGACATCTCCAACTTCTAGATCCTCAACGCTGGGCAAAAGCTTAATCACGGAGCCCATACTCTCCAGCCGCTGAGTTGCCATAACCGCACGAACTGCCTTCATAAGTGTATTCGAGCCAAGTTTTACATCCACCTGATAAATACCGCGGCCTAAACTTTGCGCATCGCTTACTTTTTCACATTCAGCTGCTGTTAAAGAGAAATCCATCGGAACAAACGTCACTTCTTTTTCAATGGCTTCTTGGCCGGTTTCTAAATTCTCCCGTTCAACTGGTTTTTCCCCATTCAATAACTCCCGCATGGAGGACGCTAAATCTTGGAACTCAATAGTGATCTCCCGACGTTGCTCCACTTGAGCCAACATGGCCTTCACGCGATCTGTTACGGCCAATAAGACATCGATCATGTCTAACGAAACATCCATTTTCCCCTGACGCAAATGATCCAGCAAATCTTCGGCAGCATGGGTCAAGGCAACAATTGGCGTGAACCCCATTGTCCCGGAAGCACCCTTTAAACTATGAGCTGAGCGGAAAAGATCATTAATAAGTCCAATATTCCCCCCTCTTTCTCAAGTTGTAAGAGCCCTGCACCGAGTTTCTCAATCTGCTCTTGGGAATCTAACAGATAAAACTCAATAAACTCCCCCAGATCCACCCCTTGATTCTGGTCGTCATCCTGGCTCATGTTTTGCCACCCCAATCTTTTTGATGCAATATTTCTAATTCCTTTTAAGTACCCTAATAACGATAAGAATCTTGATAATCACTCGTTTTTTTATATGTAATACAGTTAGAATGGATAAATTTCTCCAATTACTTTTTATTCGCCATATTTTTTAGAATTCCTCCAAAAAAGGTCTATAAACATTTAACTTATGTTCTCTAATATTAGCACCTAGTCGTAATGTCGTATACTGTTTTTTCGACAAAATGCTTATGTATTTTTTGTAAATATCAAAGGATCCACAAATTTACACCTAATTGTTTTACGTGCTAACAATAGCATTAGTACTAACCCCAACAAATAGTATGTTTGTCACAATCCACTAGGACCTTTGGGCAAAAAATAAAACAGGAGGCAAATTGTTGCTTCCTGTTAGTTTTTAAAGATTTTTTATGACCAAGTTTTTTAGGTGTTAATGGTTAAGTTTAATGGAACAGTGTACTCACTCAGACTGTTGTTAAACTAGTTCATCGAAAAGCAGTCCGGCCATTTGGCTAAAAGAATCAAGCATCTCCAAAACCTTCTGGGATGGAATCTCATCTAACACTTCTCCATTTTGTTGGTCAACAATTTTAACGATTAGGCGTTGAGTACTTTCATGAATACTAAATTCATAACGTTTATCAATGATTCCCATCAATCGGTTGAGCTTTTCCGTCGCCTTTTCTACTTCTTCACGTGGAATCTCTTCCCGAGCAGAGGGAATTTCGCTCTTACGATCGATGACCTTACGAGTCGTCTCAAGGGAACGGTCTAACTTTTGTCCAGAAAATGCATCCATCGGAATCATGGTGGTCTGAGTATTTGGTTGAATTGGATTAATCATTATGAATCCCTCCTGGTTTAGAAAATTATCGTTTCCAACTCATCTGGTTAATGGCCGTAGTACTCGCCGCACTATAGGCTTCTGAGACCTGATGTTGTTGCTTACTACGGCTAAGCATACGCTGCATATTAACGGTGATATCTCGGTTAACTTGCTGAGATTCGCTAAGCAAGTTTTTTCCTTGGGGCGAAACCTTGAATCCATCATCCTCAGTCTGGTCAATGATATCCTGTAACCGTTCTCGCTGATTGAGCAAATTATTGAAGAGTTCCATATCCTGCTCGGTTAAAAACTTCTTCATCTCTTTTGTCAAAAACAGATAATCCTCCCACAAAACCTGCGCTGTCTTGCCCTTCACTATCTGCCAACCGCGCGAGCTACATGAGTTTGCTTCATAGCCTCTGCCCAGGCATCCCGCATTTCCTCTAATATACTCTTCGCCTGTTGCAGCTGCTCCACATCTTTTTTGATATTGCCTTGAATCAGACAATACTCCGTGTATTCGTAAAGCTGTGCCCAGGTTTTTGATAACTCGTAGCTCATATCCAAGGTCTGAACAAACTCTCGCACAATATCCTGAACGCGTAAATTCGCATTATGGGATTTTTGAATATCCCCTTGCTCCATGGCCATTATGCATTCAGTTATAAAACGCAGTGCTCCATTATAAAGCAATAGCGTTAATTGTTCCGGCGAGGCCGTCATAACCTGCTGGTTCTTATAAGCATTCGTCATCTGTGTATTCATCATCATTAAACCCTCCTCCTTATTTTAACTACCGCCAAACTGTTCTAGTAACCATGTATTTTGTTGATTGAGTCTATTCAGAGCTGCTTCCATAGCGTCAAATTGTCTATAGTAGAGTTCTTCTACGTTTCTTAGTCTAAGGTCCATAGTGTTCAGCGACTCGGTATAGTTCTCGAGCCTTTTAGCAAGAAAACTCTGGGTATCCGGTGCGCCAGGTAATCCAGCCTGGTCTTTAATCTTATCTATGGAAATATACATTTGGTCATACAGGCGGTGAGCTACTCCTTTAGTCTCTTTAGTATCCCCAGACGTCCCAAAAATCTTAGATACAATATCAGGGTCCTTAGTGAGCGCCTTCCTTAGTTCATCCTCATCCACATAGAGTTTGCCACCATTACTAAATTCAGACGTCATATTACCATCTTCATCGATATACGAACCCGTCACAATCCCAATAGAGGATGCACTCCTATAGTCCCCAGTTAATCCACTGATTGGATTTGAAAAAGCAGAACGTAAGCTAGTTATCATGTCAGATAAAATTGGATCGCGACGTAAAAGCCCACTATGAGCTTTTTCCTCCCAAGCCTTAATGTCATTTTCTTTCATGTCCTTTTTCTGAGCGTCTGTCAAAGGCATAAAACCCCTATATTTGTCCTCGATTAACTCTGCGTTGACCGCTCCAATCATGGTATTATAGCTATCTACAAAGGATTTAACATTATCGATAGTCTTATCGATATCTGGTTGGATATTAATACTAGTAGGAGTGGTGCTCACAGATTTTAAATTATAAGCTACACCAGAAACAGTAAAGTTATTGCTTGCTTGAGTTAAGTCAACGCCATCAAGCTTTATTTCAGCATCCTGACCAAACGCTGTTAGCTTCAACTGGTTAATCAAAAAGTCTTGCCCCGTAGCACCATTACTAGAGATACTAAAAGCACTGCCATCCGCGTCCGCCTTTATAGTTACTTTTTGAGTCGTTGCATCATAGCTTGCTGCATCGGCGCCTGCATAAAGGTTAATAGCTCCGATAATATCACTGAGTGTATTTAACGCTCCGTCAATCGGGATATTATGGGTTCCACTGCTGGTGCTCACATCTATACTAAAAACCCCGCTTATCCCGAAAGCATCACTCAAAGTTTGGGTAGTATAATTGGCAGCACTAATTCCTAGTTCAGCATTACTCACCATACCCTGATTGGTAACTGTTCCTAATTTTAGCTTATCCAAGATGAGGTCTAACCCAGTTGCTGAACTTCCAGTAAAATCTACCTTCGCATCTGCCCCAGTCTTATTTGAATAAATATAAAACCGATCAAGTGTAGCGTCATAGTTCGCTTTGACATTAGCATCGGTTTTATTAATTGCACTAACAACATCGTTGATAGTAGTTGTATCGGTCACACTGACACTTACCGCTTGTCCATTTATCTTAAAATCAAGGGTTGTGCCTGCAGTGTATCCGAATTGATCGACAAGAGTACCTGAGCCATTAATACTACTGCTGCTTGAGAGTTTTACACCATCAGCTAACTGATTCACTATAACAGAGTGAGATACATTTGCTGCATCCGCGTTAGCGGTGGCACTTAAAATACTCTCGTTAGACGAGGACACTTGTTTCGGCAGCAAGCTACCTGTTTTACGAAAATCGAAGATGGTATTGTTACGAAAATCTTGTGATAGTTTGTGCATAGTGTTATAGTCTTTTTTCTGCCACTCTGTCTGTGTCTTTTGCTGCCATACCTTATCGAAAGAGGCTCTCCGAGCCTGCATTAAGTCTTTAACCATTTGGTCTATATCCATGCCAGAACCACTTAGACCGTATGTACGCATGTTGATTAGCCTCCTCCCCTATTACCCTGATCGCTTTCTCAATTCAGATTCTTATATACCGTTTAAACCGCCGT
>JADQBO010000316.1 GCA_016278585.1 Desulfosporosinus sp. | reverse complement strand
CTCGCTGGCAGAGGCCTTCCAACGGCTAGCCGCCAACCCGAGCATCTGCGCCGATTTGGACGAGATTTTGGCCTGGTCGTTGGATACCACCGAAGTTGCCGGGATTGCCCCGGAGCTGCCGTATCGTGTGCCGCTGGAGTTGCACGCCCAGTATGGCATTCGTGAGGTTCAGGCCGCCTTTGGCCGTGCGACGCTGGAGAGCAGCGGCCAGACCGGGGTCGGGGTGATGCACTTTGCCGAGCAGAAGACCTATGCCCTGTTGGTGACCTTCCAGAAGACGGAAAAGGAGTTCTCCCCCAGCACCATGTATGCGGATTACCCCATCAGCCGGGAGCTGCTGCACTGGGAGTCCCAGGCCAACACCGCCCAGCATCACACCGACGGGCAGAACCTGATTCATCATCAGGAGCGGGGCTACACGGTTCTGGTATTTGCCCGTGGGAAGAAAAAGCGGAACGGGGTTACAGTGCCGTTCACTTACCTGGGGCCGGTGGATATGGTGAGTTATGAGAGCGAGCGGCCGATTAAGATGGTCTGGCGGCTCAGGTATGCGATGCCGGTGGAGATGTTTGAGGATAATCGGCGGGGTGGGTGATTCTTGGGGCTGACAAGATAATCACTACTTCCAGACTTGTATACAGGGGATCTAATAGCATGGAT
This sequence comes from Desulfosporosinus sp., assembly GCA_016278585.1. Taxonomy (GTDB): domain Bacteria; phylum Bacillota; class Desulfitobacteriia; order Desulfitobacteriales; family Desulfitobacteriaceae; genus Desulfosporosinus. Next base: position 5,679 of record JADQBO010000316.1, on the reverse strand, counting down.
GTCTTAACTGACAATGAGTTTTACCAGCACTACCTTCAGAATTCACAGCACATGATGTGGTTTTTAGGGGCAGGAACGTCTCGTTCTGCTGGTTTGCCTACTGCTAGCGATATCATTTGGGATCTTAAACATCGATATTACTGCTTACATGAAAATCAGGATTATCAAAAACATGACATCAATAATCATGCAATAAAAAGCAAAATCCAAAGTTATATGGATAGCAAGGGATTTCCTTTACAGTGGAGTCCAGAAGAATACTCATTTTATTTTGAATTGGTCTTCCGCGATGATTACGAGGCGCAACGAAAGTACCTTTTAGAAGCCCTTGCCAGCAGAAAGGTGTCTCTGAATATCGGTCACCGAGTTCTTGCTGCCCTACTTGAGATGAACCAGACCAAAGTTGTTTTCACAACCAACTTTGATGATGTCATAGAAACCGCCTTCTCAGATATTAGTGGCAAGCATTTGTCTGTTTATCACCTTGAAGGATCCTATGCCGCCTTATCTGCATTGAATACCGAAGCCTTTCCCATTTACGCCAAGATTCATGGCGACTTCCGTTATCAAAAAATAAAAAATCTTACCCCAGATCTGCAGACCAATGATCGCGAAATACATAAATGCTTTCTTGCTGCAGCTATCAGGTTCGGTCTTGTTGTATCAGGCTATAGTGGTCGTGATGAAAACGTTATGACTATGCTTCGGGCTGCAATCGATCAGAACAATGCATTCCCGCATGGGCTCTACTGGACCGTACCCTCTATTTCTAAGTCGGAGCCAGCCGTTCAGGATTTGATCACTTACGCACAAGGCAAAGGTGTTCGCGCCTATCTGGTGGAAACCGGTACATTTGATGAAATGCTCTCAAAGATTTGGCGACAGGTGAAAGACAAACCTGCTGCCATCGATGCCAAAGTACGAACAGCCCGAGTTTGTCCCGTTTCCATACCACTACCCGGCCCCGGCAAATCCTTTCCGGCCTTGCGTACCAACGCTCTACCAGTGGTCACTCAATCCATCCGATGCGGAGTTGTAACGTTGGCTAGTCCTATAACCTTCTCCGAGCTGAAGGAAAGGATAAGTCAGAAATCGCCAAAAGCACTCCTGACGTACACGGAAAAGGTATTGTTTTTGGGTGGAGAGCCAGAAATCAGAAAGATTTTTTCAAATGACGAGATCAATTCCATCGGTCAATACTATATTGATGAGATAGCTCAAAGCGTTGCCGCCTCTACTTTCTTGAAATCCTTTGTTGAGGAGGCAATTCTCACTGCGTCGTTGCGCGAGAAACCCATTCTGCACCGTGTCCGGCATAGAACACATTATGCAGTTATACCGAATGCCTCAGCAAAAGATGACAGATTTTTGGATTTAAGAAAGGCAGTGGGGTTCAAAGGAGATCTTGGGTACATTACCGGAAACGTTACAAATGCAAAAGAATTGAGTTGGGCTGAAGCCGTGTCGATTCGTCTTGAAGAACGAGGGGGCAAGCTCTGGATCATGCTAAAACCGGAAATTTGGATAAAGCCATTGGATAGGCGAGAAGAGGCCACGGATTTCATTCGAAGTCGAAGACGTTATCGATTCAATCAATGTTCATATCAGATCCTCGATGCCTGGATCAAAATACTGTTCGGTTCAATCGGAGGTGGCGGTACGGTAAATATATCTTGTTTCCCTGATGCAGAGTTTAAAGCCGAGTTCGAGATCGGAACACGCACTGCCTTTAGTCTGGGGGTGGGATATGGCCGATAATCTTTCGCAGCTTGCGGCACATTCAACCATTCCAGAGCCCTTGCTTCTCTTCAAAGACAACCGTACAGACACACATCCTCTTCGTGGGCTCTCACAGTATGGGCCTTATAGCGCCTGTTTTAACCTTCCAGGTCAAGTTAGGCTAGCATACCTTGCCCCCACAGAGCATATGCGCAAGCTGGATGCCATTGTACGCGAGTTGCAGAACCCAGCTACGCCGAAGGAAGCGACGAACTATTATGTGGAGTATGGAGGATTTGAGAAAGTCTTCAAGGTGCCACTAGTTATGCCGCAGGAACATCTGAGATGTTTAGCCCTGGATGAATGTCATGGTGTTGCGGCAAATGGCAACGGACTCGCTCTTGCAGATAAGATTGTTCAGTCGATGTCTGGTCTTTTTCGACAAAAACATGCGTTTGATGTTCTGTTAGTGTATTTGCCTGCCAGCTGGAAGAAGTGTTTTGAGTATGATGGATTTGACCTGCATGACCGAATAAAGGCGAAAGTTGCTCCGCTCAATTTGCCTATTCAAATCATCAACGACACTGCGCTAACGAGACAATGCCGCGCCAATGTCATGTGGGGTGTCAGCGTTGCCCTGTATGCTAAAGCAGGCGGAATACCGTGGAAGCTGGCGGACTGGGATAAAGACGAAGCTTATATCGGACTCAGTTATGCCATCAAGAAAAATGCTGAAGGACAAGAATATACAACGTGCTGCAGCCAGGTCTTTGATCCGGATGGAACCGGCTTTGAATTTGTAGCCTACGACACGCGCGAATTTATTACCGATCGTAAAGGCAACCCGTATCTCAGCTACCAGGAAATGCAATCCGTTCTTTCAAAAAGCCTTCACCTTTATCAGAGCAGCCATAACGGACGAATGCCACGAAAAATTTTCATTCACAAAACTACGCACTTCACTGAAGATGAAATACAGGGGGCATTCGATTCTTTCAGCAGTTCGACAGAGATCGAACTCGTGCAGATTATTCAGAGCACAAACTGGTATGGATTGAAAGTTGACGGTAAAAAGGGAGATAAACCTGTAGCTCCAGCATCATACCCAGTAGATAGAGGTTTGTATCAACCGCTGACAGAATCAGAATGCTTGCTCTGGACTCAAGGTAGCGTTATGGGGGTGAATCAACAAAATCCGGGTCAACCGGTGTTCAAGGAAGCGGCTCTTACTCCTCTACCGAACCCGATCATGTTGCGTCGTTTTTCAGGCAATGGAGGCTGGCATGCTACCTGTTCAAGCATTCTTGCGCTGACGAAGGTTGACTGGAACAATAATACGCTCTACAAAAAGTTACCAGTCACTCTCGTTTATTCACAAGTTTTCGCAGATGTTGTGAAGCAGACACCGGAAATTGTTAACGAAATATATGATTATCGGTTTTTTATGTAATGTTTGATCTTAACTTAAGACCAGCACATCGAGTAATACTCTAATAGGCAAAATATATGGATTTAATCGAAATAGCTGATGTAAGAGAATGGCTAAGCCAATTTAGTGAAGCAGACATCCCAATTGCTATATCGATGTTAAGATCATTGAATCTAGTTTCTCATAATGCGTTTAGTGCCGGGATTGAAAATAGCATTAAAACTATCGTTAAAAAACATGGGAAAGCCGCGGTTTTTCCAGTTAAACGTGCGTTGGTTAAGAAAGTGCCTGGAAAAGACTATCGGCATCTTTATCAGAGTGCAGATGCGATTGGTTACTTACTCACAAACCTTGAAAGAAGTATGCCTAGGAGCATTTCTGTAGAGCCAACGCACGCCAGCATGAAGGCCGAGAAGGTAAAACATATAGTTTTTATTGATGATTTAATAGGTACTGGGAAGCGAGTTAATAGCTTTTGGCAAGAATGGGCTAACAAAAGTTATAAGAGTTGGTTGTCTTTCAGGTATTGCGAGTTATACATCTTGAGTTATGCAGCATCTAGAAGCGGGATTGAGTATTTATTAAATGAAATACCATATCTTAAACCTGAGAATATACTTACATCAATATCACTGCCTAGAGTCAGTCCACTTGCCAATGATGAAATGAAAAGAATTTGTAACTACTATGGGGAAAAAACCGCAAAGTCAGTAGTGAAGTTCGGTTATGGTAACCAGATGTTAAATGTAATTTTTCAGCATGCTTGTCCTAATAATGCACCCTCCATCTTATGGTCTCCCGGAAAACAGTGGAAGGCTTTATTTCCGAACAGATCCATTCCAGCATCCTTTCATAAGGTGTTTGGTGGAACCTTTCCATTTAAAATAGCTGATTCGTTATGGGATATTCATCAGCCTCGGCTAGCACTGGAGATTCTCGATCGTCTAGAATCAGGAAGAATACAACGGGAAACTGTTGAACTGTTAACAGTCCTGGGTTTTCTGGCGAGAGGTGTTGGCCTTATAAGAATATATGAATGTACCCTCTTGGAGAAATCTAGGGTCGACGAAGCCATTTTGATATTGAAGCAGGTGGGACTTGTAACAAAGAATTTTGAGATTACCAGTTTTGGTAAAGAAGTTCTTAATCGATTTAAGGCAACAGATAAACGGAAATATGAGCTTGTCTGCGACCAATTATTGTACTACCCTCATCAATTTAAGGGGCTCCAGAGAAAATCTAGTGAAGGCCCAACCTGAGTGTTGGGTACGAGTAGGCAGCGGATTCCGCGAGCCATTGGAATAGCACATGAATGAACAAGGATATTAATGGCAAACGCTTACGTTCGTATGCCTTACTACGTTCGCCATTAATGTCCTCGCTTCGCGAGGTTGAAGTAGATGAGTATCTGGAGCCCGCTTTTATTTAATGCTGAAGGAAAGAAACAAGGGTATGATTGCCGTTATCTCCACAAGTTAACTGACCAAGGGAATAAACTCTCAGACAGTGGTTTGCCTGTAATTTTCACGCTCGCTCACCTGTGTGCGATGGCAGGTGTTTCCTTTTCTCTCATTCACTCCTGTGTGTCCAGGAAATACGACCCATATAGAAGCTTTACAATTAAAAAGAGGTCGGGAGGGTATCGCCAAATTGTGGTGCCTGAACCTGAGTTAATGCATCTCCAGAGATGGATTAATGAGTTTATATTGAAGCGGGCAAAGGTGCATTCTTGTGCTGCTGCATATATTTCAGGCTCCGATATAAAAATGAATGCTTCAAAGCATCTCGGTGCAAACTGGCTAATAAAGTTAGATATACAGAGATTTTTCGAGTCTATATCAGAACTGCAAGTTTATTATATCTTCCATAGACTTGGGTATCCAAAATTATTGTCGTTTGAAATGGCCAGAATCTGTACCAGAGTAGACACCCAAAGCAATAGACATTTTAGACCAAGATGGAATAACAGAATCCATCACTTCGAAATCCTTGAGTACTGTGATTCTAGGGTTGGTTATTTACCACAAGGTGCTCCTACTAGTCCGAGTTTGTCCAATTTAACCTGCCGAAAACTTGATAAAGAAATTTACGACCTTAGTTGCCGTTCTGATTGCCGATATACTAGATATGCAGATGACTTTGCCTTTTCTTTTATAGATCTTGATAGGGAAAAAGCCTCAAATTTTGTAAATCAAGTCAGTCGAATCATATCATCTTACGGTTTTAGAAAGAATGCTCGAAAAACAAAGATCATACCCCCTGGATCAAAAAAAATTATTACCGGGCTTGTTTTGGGTAATGGGAAAGTGCATCTTCAGAAAGAATTAAAGGATTACATAAGACAAAATATATACTTTGCAACTAAATATGGTGTAGATGAACACTGTAAAAAACGTGGATTCGTCTCAATAGATGGATTTTATAATCATCTGGAAGGAATTGTTAATTTTGCACTATTTATTGAACCAGATTTTGGAGAAAAAGCCTTTGAGGAGTTTCGTGCAATTAAGTGGCCATCTTTAATAGTGGGG
>JADQBO010000231.1 GCA_016278585.1 Desulfosporosinus sp. | reverse complement strand
GTTTTTTGTTATTAGCAGGGGTTGATGAAGCGGGCCGGGGGCCACTTGCTGGGCCGGTTGTCGCTGGAGCATGTATTTTGCCGGCAAAGTTTAATTTACCTGGGCTTAATGATTCGAAAATGCTGACAGAAAGTAAACGAGAAAAGCTCTTTATTCAAATTCAAACTCAGGCGATTGATTATGCTATAGGAAGTGCGGAACCCGCTGAAATAGACGCCTTGAATATTTTGCAAGCGACTAAATTGGCTATGAAACGCTCAATCGAAGGCTTAACAGTTCGCCCCCATTTCTTAATAATCGATGCTCTGAATCTTCCAGAGGTACAACTTCCGCAGCTTCCACTTATAGGAGGAGACCACTTAAGTGCCTCTATCGCGGCGGCCTCGATTTTAGCGAAGGTGACACGTGATCGACTAATGGTTCAACTTCATTCTCTTTACCCAGAATACAGGTTTTCCAAGAACAAAGGGTATGGTACAAGTGAACACATGCTGGTTCTAAAGCGCTTAGGGCCATGTCCGCTTCACCGAAAAAGTTTTGCCCCGGTGAGACAAGGGACAGCTATTAGCTAAAAACCCAGAAAATGATAGAAAACACTATTAATTGACCATTAACAATGGATGTGGCAAAATACAATTAGCTAATAGAGCATGCCATCAAAAATTTTTATGAAGGGAGGTTTTAGTGTATGTATGACAATAATTTTGCTGGTGTAGGGGTGTTTCTTGTAGGTGCAATAGCGGTATCCATTATTATGATGATTATGCCAAAATTGCTAGCGCCGAACAAACCACATAAAGAGAAGTTAACAACTTATGAATGTGGTAACGAGACCATCGGGAGAACGTGGCTCGGGTTTAAGAGCAATTATTTTATGTACGCCCTAGTTTTTGCCGCCTTTAGTGTTGAAACAATTTTCTTATATCCTTGGGCCTTAACATTTCAAAAACTGGGGACATTTGCCTTTGTGGAAATGTTCATCTTTATTGTCATTCTCTTAGTTGGTTTCTGGTATGCTTGGAAGGAAGGTGCACTAGAGTGGATGTAGCCTCAGAAAAACGTCTTCGCGAAGAGGAAACGTTGCTTGAAAAAAATGTTCTGGTTACTACAATTGATAAAGCCTTGAATTGGGCAAGAGGGCATTCCTTTTGGCCAGTTACTCTGGGCTTAGCTTGCTGTGCGATTGAAATGATGGCTACTGGTGGTCCTCGTTATGATATTTCTCGCTTTGGATATGAGGTTTTCCGAGCTTCACCTCGTCAAGCCGATGTTATGATCGTAGCGGGAACTTGTACCCGCAAAATGGCTCCACTGTTAAGAAGAATTTATGACCAAATGCCTGAACCTAAATGGGTGATCGCCATGGGTAGTTGTGCCAATGCAGGGGGACCCTTCGTTGATTCTTACTCCATGATGGCGGGCGTTGATAAGGTTGTTCCAGTGGACGTTTATATTCCAGGTTGCCCTCCGAGGCCAGAATCCTTAATCTATGGGCTTTTGCAACTTCAATATAAAGTTTCAAATCCCGCTAAGGTGAGGTTGATGAGACATGGAAAATAAAGTATTAAGCCGTTATGTAGACGAACTTGCTACTCGCGTTAATGGTGTTGTTGAAGAAAGTTTTGGGGTACTCATTTTGAAAGTTCAAGGGACCTATGTTATAGAAACCTTAATGGGGGCAAAAAACTTTCCAGATGTACCATGTGACTTTCTGCACGACTTATGTGGAGTAGACTGTGGAGATCATTTTGAAGTTGTTTATCAATTATCAAGCCTTCACGGACCACAGCTCTTGAGAGTTAAGGCGAGTATGGACCATGAAAATCCGGTGATTGATTCTGCAACTCGTATATGGGAAGGTGCAAACTATCTAGAACGTGAAGCCTTTGATATGTTTGGCATCAAATTCAAAGGACACCCCAATCTTAAGCGTATTTATATGTGGGATGATTTTGAAGGATATCCGTTACGCAAAGACTATGTGATTGAGCCCATTGAGGTTCGAAATGTCGTGCGTAAACGAATAGAAGGGGAATAGGGGGAAACGTCATGTCTATTGAAAAAACACAAGAGCTTATCTTAAACATGGGCCCCCAGCACCCGAGTATGCACGGTCTGTTTCGTATGGTGGTCCATTTAGCAGGAGAAACAATTACGCATATTGAACCCAAACTCGGGTATTTACATCGAGGTATGGAGAAACTAGCGGAAAGCCGAACTTATTCCCAGTTTATCCCTTATACTGATCGACTGGATTACTTGGCGTCTCCGCACAATAACTGGGCCTACGTGCAAACTGTCGAGAAACTCATGGGTGTTGAAATTCCAGAACGTGCGGAATATCTACGGGTTATCTTTGGTGAACTTGCCCGGATTGCCAGCCATCAAGTTTGTATCGCTAGTACAGCCCTTGATATGGCGGGTTGGTCAGCTTGGTCTTATGCGTTCCGTGATCGTGAACGAATTTGTGATATGTACGAAATGACCGCAGGAAGTCGTTTAACGGTCAACAATATGAGAATTGGAGGAATGAGCGCAGAGCCACCGGAAGAATTTTGGCCTGCTTTAAAGTCGTTCCTGGATGATTCGCCAGAGATGCTTGAAGAATATTATGGCATCTTTTTTGGAAATGAAATTGCTATGGGCCGTTTAAAGAATGTCGGTATCCTAACCAAGGAAATGGCTGAAAATCTTTCAATTACTGGTCCAGTCTTACGAGCGTCCGGTGTTGATTATGACGTGCGTAAAGCGGAACCCTACAGTATCTATGATCGGTTTGACTTTAAGGTCCCAGTTCGGACAGGTTGCGATAGCTATGATCGCACTATTATCCGAATGGATGAAATCGTGGAAAGTATTAAAATCATCAAGCAAGCAGTTCGTGATATTCCAGTCGGTCCGATTATAGCTAAGGTTCCTAAGGTTATTAAGCCTCCGGCGGGAGAAGTTTACCATCGTGTAGAGAATCCCAAAGGGGAACTAGGATTTTATATCGTCAGTGATGGAACAACCAAGCCGTCACGGCTCCGTATCCGACCAGCTACATTCATAAACTTACAGATGCTCCCAATAGTAGCCAAAGGATGGAAAATCCAAGATGTTGTAGCTATCTTCGCCACCTTAGATGCTGTATTGGGTGAAGTTGATAAGTAGTAAATTGCGATGAGGGGAGAATAAGATGGAGACTCTAAATAATCTGTTGGAGACTCTAAATAATCTTTTTTTGATTATTGCGGCTGCCATCCGTGGTCTTTTTGCGGATCCCCAATCAGTTTGGGCTAATTTAACCATGAATGTTATCAATTTTATCATCGTGGTTATTATTGTTGTCCTGGCTGCTTTGATTTTGATCTTACTTGAACGCAAAGTAGCAGGTTGGACTTCACAGAGACCAGGGCCCAATCGTCTAGGTCCGCGCGGATGGTTTCAAACTATAGCTGATGCACTAAAACTCATGGGCAAAGAAGATGTTACCCCAGCAGGTGCGGATAAGTTCATTTTTAAGATTGCACCGATGATTATCTTCTGTCTTCCGATGATGACCTTGGCTGTCATACCCTATGGAGAGGGATTGGCGCCCCTTGATCTTGATTTAGGTATTTTTTACTTTATAGCTATCTCCTCAATTTCAACCTTAAGTTTCTTAATGGCTGGATGGGGATCCAACAATAAATACTCGTTGCTTGGAGGTATGCGAGCGGTTGCCCAAATGATCAGTTACGAAATCCCCTTACTCTTTTCTTTACTTGGGGTCGTGATGATCGCCCAATCGTTTAATTTAGGAGATATTGTACAGGCACAAGAAACTGTACCTTTTATTGTCCTTCAGCCTCTGGCATTTGTAATTTTCATCATTGCGGGTATGGCAGAACTAAACCGTGCACCCTTTGACCTAGTTGAAGCGGATCAGGAAGTCGTGGCTGGACCGTTTACAGAGTATACGGGACTTCGGTGGGGTTTGTTTTTCCTTGGTGAGTACGGAAACATGACCGCTGTGGCTGCACTTGGTGCGACAGTTTTCCTAGGCGGTTGGCAGGGTCCTGGTTTCTTACCAGGGTTTGTTTGGTTCTTCATGAAAGTTGGAGCGATCATCTTCTTTATGATGTGGGCTCGTTGGACCTTCCCGAGAATACGTATTGACCATTTAATGCATTTGGCGTGGAAAGTCTTGTTACCGCTTGCAATTGTAAACATTTTGTTAACGGGTCTGGGAATTTACATTTACCGATTCGTGATGGGAGGGTGACACAGTGTTTGGTAAAGGTCTACTACAAGGTCTAGGCATCACATTCAAACGCATGGTCGGTCCGAATATCACTGAGTTTTACCCTGAGGAAAAACCTAACCTTCCGACTAGGGTGCGTAGTTCCATGGGGCTTGACCGGGATAAGTGCATCTCTTGCAATATGTGCGTTATGGCTTGCCCTAACTCAGTCATCAAATTGACCAGCGAAAAGAACGAAGCCAATAAAAAGGTTCTCAAGACGTATCATATGGACGTAGGTCGCTGTTTGTTTTGTGGTATGTGTGCTGAAGTTTGTCCAACCAAGGCTTTAAAAGTGACTCAAGACTTCGAAAATGCGATTTATGAACCGGAAGATATGCAATGGGATATGATTCAACGCGCTGAGCGAAAAGGGAAGGTGGAGTGAGCATGAGCACTATCGTTTTCTTTATTTTTGCAATCCTTTCGATTGCAGCCGCTTGGGGTGTAGTGACTTCCAGGAACATTGTGCACAGTGCGCTTTATCTAGCTCTTTCGTTTTCCGGAATTGCTGTGCTTTATATCCTTTTAAACGCCGACTATTTAGCAGCGGTTCAATTGTTAATCTATACTGCAGCGGTCTCCCTGATGGTCGTCTTTGCAGTCATGTTGACCTTACGGGGTGATATCTGTGAGAGCAATCCTAATAACCGTAGTTGGTTAATGGGAGCACTTGTATCGGGTTCGGTCTTTGTCATCCTTGGGCTCGTGATTCTTACCAATGGGGACTGGCGTGTTTTAGCCACACCTTGGACGAGTGGCGGATCAGCAGAAGACCTATCACTCCTGTTACTCACACAGTATATGATTCCATTTGAAGCAGCTGCTGTCTTGCTCACTGTAGCCTTAGTAGGAGCCGTGATTTTGGCGAAGGGAGTGAACGAGAGCAAATGAGTTTAGCAAATTTTAGTGTGGGGCTTTCGACGTATCTCTTGGTTGGAGCGATGCTCTTTAGTATTGGACTTTACGGAGTTTTTGCCAAGAGGAATATTATTGCGGTACTCATGTCCATTGAACTGATGCTTAATGCGGTTAATATTAATTTTGTGGCGTTCAACCGGTTTATTTGGAACGAAAAGATTGACATTCACTATGTGCTTACTGGGCATGTGGCAGCCCTTTTCGTGATCGTCGTTGCAGCCGCCGAAGTGGCTGTGGGTCTGGCTTTGATTATTACGATCTATCGTAATCGTCAATCGACCAATGTTGACGAATTAACTTGGTTGAAGTGGTAAGAGAGACTATGGAGAAGGTAGGTGTTCAAGGAAATGCATGATCTCTTTCAGTGGGCGTGGTTAATTCCTGCTTTGCCCTTCTTGTCGTTTCTACTCATCGCCTTTGTCACGAAACGATCCAAAAGGCTGTCTTCCACAGTGTCGATTCTCGCGATTCTCGCCTCGTTTGGCTTAGCTACAGCTATGGGCCTAGGCGTTATTCAGTCGGGTAAGGAAATTGTGGAAAATCCAGCGATCGTAAATGTGAATTGGCTTAATATTGTGGGGTTAGAGATTGATTTTGGGACCATCATTGATCCCCTAAGTGCCATGATGTTGTTTGTAGTTACCCTAGTAGCTTCGATGGTACAGATTTACTCGTTAGGATATATGCGCGGTGACGAGGGTTTTTCACGTTACTATGCGTATCAGTCTCTATTCGCAGCTTCTATGCTGGGCATGGTGCTTGCGACTAACTTATTACAACTCTTCATTTTTTGGGAATTAGTAGGACTCTGTTCCTACTTGCTGATTGGATTTTGGTTCTTTAAAGTATCTGCGCGAGAAGCGGCAAAAAAAGCATTTATGACCACTCGTGTCGGAGACTTCGGATTACTTTTGGGGATGCTTTTCCTCTATACGAAGTTTGGAACCCTTGACTTTGTGGCTCTTTCCGCTGCGATGAGCACTAGCTTGCAGGATATCGCTGTCGTTGGAACCGCAGGATATATTACGATCATGGCGTTCCTCGTCTTTTTGGGTCCAATCGGGAAATCGGGACAGTTTCCTCTTCACGTTTGGCTCCCAGATGCCATGGAAGGGCCGACCCCTGTTAGTGCGTTGATTCATGCAGCAACCATGGTCG
>JADQBO010000120.1 GCA_016278585.1 Desulfosporosinus sp. | reverse complement strand
CGTAAAAGCCTTGATCATAAGTTAGCTACGGTACCCATTCGCTTAAGCGCATCCAACACTGCCGCCGGACACAAAAATACTGGGTATCACAATTGAGAATGGATTGGCTACCGTCGATTTTTCGGAAGAGGTTCTTAACGCCAATCTGGGTTCAAGTGCTGCCCTGGGCATAGTCAGTATTGTGAATACGCTGACTGAGTTCCCAACTATTCAGAGGGTTCAATTCACTGTGAACGGTGAGTTAGAAAACGCAATCGATTGGTGGGGACATGTCGGTCTTTATAATCAGCCCTTCGAACGGGATCTCAGCTCTGTCTATCGCCCGGCCATCTGGGTAAACACACCTGTTCCTGACCAAAGGATTAACAGTCCTGTAACAATCAGAGGCAATGCTCTTATATTTGAAGCAATGGTCAGTTTTCGGCTAAGAGATAAAAATGGAACTATTTTAGCTCAGGGTAATACTATGGCTGAAGCCGGCGCACCGGAGCGAGGTGATTTTGAAGCAACACTTCAATTCACAGCAGCATCCCCAGGTGAAGGTCAGTTGGAAGTTTTTGAGGTAAGTGCTAAGGATGGAAACGATGTTAATATGGTTGTTATCCCGGTTAAATGGTAGGCCCCGATTTGTCACACTGTTTTTGAATATTTGCGTAGAGATGGGGGCAGCTTGTACGCCATCCACGGCGATGGGACAAGATAGCTATTTCTAGCTATCTTGTCCCATCGCAAGATACCAAAAAAAGACCATTCATCATGGTCTTTTTTAGTCGGCATTTGGTCAACATTTGGGGGTTGACCCGCCTACCTTAAAAGGCTGTACATAAGTTGGTGTCAGGCACCGGTAGCCTTTATATCATGCAAAATACCAAAAACTTCATTATATCTCTGATTGATTTGGAGTTGGTCATAGGTCTTAAGATAAATGTATCCAAGATGCCTATCGGCAATCTCCAGATACTTTTTCAGACTCACCTTATCATTTTGGTTATGCTCTTGCTCTATATCATTTTCAAAGCTTTGTAGTTGCTGTGATGCAAGTGTAGGATTAAAATTATCAATCTCTTTCATCACTTGTCTAAAAGCATTGCATAATAGCTTTTTATCGGAAGGATAATTAACATTAGCAGCAACATCCGTACTGTCTATCATGAATCGCTTTGTTTTAACTAAGTCTTTTTCGATACATTTCTTTACTATCTCAGTAAAGAAATTTTCGAAGGCCTCCTCACCTAGTCGTTTGGCTCTAAAGTGACTGATGGTAGTATCATCAGGAACATCGGCATCTAAATTTAATCCTAAACCACCTAAAAGCTACATCCGTTCTTATTCTGCTAACTACTTCAATATCAGAAAGATTGTATAGATATTCTAAAAGGCAAATTTTCAACATCATAACAGGATCTTTAGATTGTCTTCCGGTGGTGTTGCTATATTTATCTTTAATAAGGTCGTATACAAATGAAAAATCGATGATAGAATCAATCTTTAATAACAGATGGTTTTTAGGTATAAGTCTTTCAAAAATCATACCATTAAACAAATCAATCTGTCCGCTATTTCTACCCATCATAGGTACACGCCCCCTACAATCATTCTGTATAACTATTATATCATTCTGAATAAATATTAAAAAGGCTTACTTTTTCGGAGGTTTCTCAGGCACCGGTAGCACTTGGACTGTAATTTGTTATTTTTCTGTTCTCGGAAATAAGTCGAAAGTGGTTTTTAATGAATTTTCCGTTCTTGGAAACATGTCCACAGTATTATTGTGGCTAAGCCCTTTCTCGGAACAAGTCGGTTAAGTGTTTAGGATTAGTGTCCCACCATCTCCGACGCCTCACCGTACTGCGTCCGATAAAGAGTACGCTAATTTACGGTTGAAACCAGTTGAGAGCCAGTAAGACTATTTTAAAGCCATTTGTCACAATCTCCTTATTTATTCGAACAAAACGCATCCCGCATCTTTAAATTCTTGAATGCGGTCAGCTAAATCCTCTGTAGAAATCTCAAGGTAGTCAGCTAAACACTGCATACAGTGAAACTTCTCGATGTTTCGCCCTATAAGCTTTTTGTTTAATCCTATCTGGTTGCGAGACAGATTCTCTCTGCCGCAGATAAAGCAGTCAACTCGTTTCGCCATATCATGCGCCTCTGTCACGTGAGAATTCATTAACGGTAAAGGCAGGTAGGCTCTTCCCCCTATATTCCTCGTCCAAAATGCCAAGTTGCAGTTTGATGTGATGACGCATTGACATAGCTCGCTTTAGACAGTACCGCTTGAACTCTTGCGAGTCGATGTCGTATGGTGAACGAACGTGAGGGAAAAGTAGCTTTAAGTAAGCAGTTGCAATTCTCTTGACCGCTTCCGTATCTCGGGTGTCGGATGCTTCGGGTACAACGACCAATGCATCTACAATTGCCCTGTAACTTACATCGTCGCGCAACTCATGCAGTATCGAGCAGAAGTATTCGGAATTCAATGCCCACCCTGAAATTTTCATGTCATCGTTCATTCTGGGAATATTCCACCCTTGAATAAAACCGTGGAAGCGATCAATCAAAGCAGATTCGTGGAACACCGAGGGAAGTTCCTCAAACATACTTTCATACTCGCTCATTTTGTCTTTTGGGATGTTTCCGCAAAGGACCACGCCGGCATCAGATGTTCCCTCTACCTTTCCGACAGTATACACGCCATTTTCCATATAGCCTTTGAGAGCGGCGCGCATTTCATCCATTGGGTGGAAATTTATTGTCTGAACTTCATCAAAAACGATGAAATCATGACCTGCAATCAAACCATGTTCTTTCTTTTGGACATCGTAGAACAACTTGGCACGAGTCATCATGCCGCCTGAAGAGAGCCATCCAAAGCGGCTCACACGCCCGAATAGGTACGATTTGCCCGTTCCCTTTGGTGCGAGTTCAACTAAGTTCAGACGTTTTTCAACAAACGGCAACAGACGGGTAAGCATAGTTAATTTTTGCTCGTCATCCGGGTAACCTGATGCATTGTAGTCGATTGCACCCAGAAGGACGTCAATCCACTCTTTCGTTGTGAATTCGCCGCGAGCATCCTTATAATAGTCGACGTCAATCTCATAAGGGCAGAAGTTATTGAAACTCTTCATCTGGATTTTGCCCTTGCGTTTCAGTTCTTCGTCAGGCTCCAAATATTTGAGTTCGACAACACCCCACGTTTCATGTCCCTTAACAAGGTCGTCTGCACAGATATGCCACACTTCAGACGGGATAAGGGTTTCTTTTGTCGTTAGACCAAAGTCCGGCAAATTGAACGAAACAAAACCAGTCTTGATGTCAACATCTACCGAAACTTTTGCCAAGAATTTCACCCGTTCCAATTCGGTGACAATCTTGCTCTTCATCGCAGTCCAATCCTCTTTGCGGGGAAGGTTCTGTCGGATGAAACCGAGCATTTCCTCCTGATTGAACTCGCCCGTCTCCGACATGAACTTTTTTAAGAGCCAATCGCGCATAAAAGACGGCAGTGAAAGACTTGAAAAGAAATTGCTCTTTTTCAAGTCCTTATAGACAACCATTTCCTCGAAGCACCTTCTAAGTTTATCAATCATTTTTCCCACCTCCTAAAAAATATCACGCTCGGAAAAGCCCTTACTTTTGACGGTAAACTCTTTGCTGTCAATTTTGTTCTGATTCTCAAATATATCTATCGTGTACTTGCCCTTTTTCAATTCAGGCATTACGACTTTGTATTTGCTCTTTTCTAATTTTTCTGCCTTGTAGGTCGTTTGGTTGACCGATGCGGTAACATTGTCGCAGTTGGGGGTTATAATCAAAACAAGAGTAGGAACGGTCTTGTAGCTGATTTCAACAACATTTTTCTCAAGAGTGACCTGAATGTTGTTGTCTACCAACGTTATCTCTATTATTGGGACGAGAACTTCTTCCAATGTTGCCCCACCGTGCGTTTCAACACTTGCCGCCCTTGAACCTTCAAAACGAGAATAATCAGCGATTACAGCATATTCGCCCTCAACTTCCGCAACGATATTATTAGCGGCTGGTAATTCATCTCCCATACAGTATCTACCGCTTGATTTGGCGTCACAGTTGTTCTTGGGAACCTGCACATCGGGGCTAATTACCGCCAAGCGACTCGCTCCATGATCTGAAACGATTAATACCTTTCTACATTCACCGGTTTGCAGCTTTATCTTTGCCCGCTCTAAAGCGGTTTTTATGACATCCAGTTCCTCCACCAGATGAATGGGGTAAGGCGAATTGTTGTAATCATATCCTCGTTCCGGGTGATGCTTTAGTTCGTCTAAATCCTTAATCGGGGTTTCCTTTTTCCCATGCCATTCGTCGTAAAATCCCCGATTTAATGAGGTTATGGTCGGCAAATCAGCCCTTGCTATTTTCGAGGCAAAGCGCAGTTTCAATTCGGCACACTTTTCTTTGACATATCCTAGGTATTCAACGCCGAATGCATCCAAGAATATTAGAACTGTACTGCCGTCATCCAGACTTGAAATTAGAGACGAACGTGCCGGTAATGAGTTATATGGGCGAGTTGCTGCATAATCAGCTACTATTCTTGCAAAATCTTCGCTAACTCTATTTTCAAGTTTGCACTTTTTATATGCCTCGAAATATTTGGTAAACTTGTCGTCTTCGAACTGGTAGTCCCGAAGATATAAATACAAATCATGATAACTCACTTCAAGACTATCGCTGTTGGCTCCTTCACATAATGAAACGACCACAGCCTGCCGCTCAACCTTTGTGATATCGGTTAAATAAGCTATTCTATCTGCTCCGCGAACATGAATTTTGGGCACAAAATCCGCCATATCCACATCTGCACAGCCTCTCAGCATCGTCTTTCTCTGCTCGTAAAACGGCTTGGATAGCTTATCGTTTATGGCAACGTCAAGAATGGCAGTCTTTGCAGACTGAAACAAGCTATTCAGATTATCTGATTTTGCCGCAACGAACCCCAAGTAGCTTTGGCTGTTTGTATTTAATTTAAGGTTGATGAAATACAGCCATGCCTTATAGTCATTCCTCTTTGCGTAATCAAGGAAAATATACTCAAGCGACGCAAATCCTTGAGCCGCCAAATACTGAACCAAGCTCTTCTTAGATTTATTCAAGTTCATAAGCAATTCGCCCCAATTTTCAGGAGTGCCAACGTTCTGAGAAAGTCCGTTGAACTCGTTGGGGAATTTATGCTTCAATTCATCGAAAGCGTTCTCTGGATTGATAACATTTGCGTTTTGGATATTTCGTGCGGTTTTCACGCTCCCAACACTCTCGCATTTTTCGCAAGCTTCCAAATAAGCTTTAATGCCATAAACAAGGGCACTGCTATTTACCATATCTACAGCAGGAGCAGCTTTAGGGAGAAGAATCCTCGTCCTGACTCTTGGGTCGCCATCCACGATTTCCTTAGCGACTGGGTACATATGCGGCGAAAGGAGGATGGCAACACGGCCATTGCTTTGAAGAACCAAGTCCTTGTACGGGAACAAGGTCTTTTTCGCTACGTTGCTTTTGCTTGCCAAATAATCGCCCAACCCGATTAAAATGTGTCTACCCGTTTTACGGTGCACATCATATTCCAATTGGAGTGTATCGGGTTCTTTATCAGCACCGACACAATAATCGCTCACCTTAATTTTGGGCATGTTAGAAAACGCGGCGAGAACTTCTTTATACTCATCGGAGGACAGCACGACCAAAAGTGGGTACTGCGATGTGCCGCTGAAATACTTTTCAATTTTTGTTACCCAGTCGCTCAAATTCAACCCTCCTCGCCGTCTTCTAAGATTTCAATACCGACTATCATGTTTCCTTTGACAAGTCGCTTCAAGTATTCTTTCAGTTTGTCACCGTCCATGCTGTCAATGCGCCGCATTACCCTCTCATAGGGTTCTTCGCTGTACTTGCTTTGAGCCAATTCTTTGACAAGCCTATTGATTTCCTGATGTCCGCCCCAATCATAAGGACTAACCTGAGTGTGTTTCAGAAGATATTCACGCACTTCATTCAAGTCAGATAATACCGATTTGAGATTTCCGAGGATTGCTTTTACAAAAGCCTTGTCGATCTTCTCTTGATTGGTAATGTCATCCCAGATGGGGTTTGCTGTTAAAAATTCCAAGGCGAATTGGACATCGGAATCCTCAGAATTCTGACGGTTAACAGCCCCAAATGCACGTTTGTAATCGTTCCACTTGCCTGCCGGAACGCAGGAAAGAAGGGGTGTCCTATATATAGTCGACCAATGATAAGGATAGTCTGTTCCCGTTCTTTCCTTCCACAAGTTGCGAAGCTCATCTTTAGCATATTGCTCTTGTAATCATTCACTATCTGCTCTATCTTCT
>JADQBO010000341.1 GCA_016278585.1 Desulfosporosinus sp. | reverse complement strand
GGAAATATCGTAAAAATGAGCGTTATTTGCCGGGTGTCGTTTTGCCTCCGGGACTTCTACCCACAACGGATCTTGCCCTTTTAGCGGCCGACATGGTTGTTTTCAGCGTACCATCCCATAGTGTTCGAGAGGCTGCTCGCTTGGTAAAGCCCTACCTAAAGGCGGGGTGTATTGTTGTCAATACGGCGAAGGGGATGGAAGAAGGGACACACCTCCGTCTCTCCCAAGTCTTAACCGAGGAGTTTCCACAAAACCCAATTGCCGTTTTGTCCGGCCCCAGCCATGCTGAAGAGGTAGGGCGGGATATGCCGACAACTGTCGTGGTTGCCTCGGATGTAGAAACAGCGAAAAGGGTTCAAGATATGATGATGACCCCAACCTTTCGAGTCTACACCAATCCAGATATCATCGGAGTTGAACTTGGCGGGGCTTTAAAAAATGTTATTGCCTTGTGCACCGGTATTGCAGAGGGGTTAGGATTTGGGGACAATACCAAAGCGGCTCTTATGACCAGAGGGCTAGCGGAGATTGCTCGCTTGGGAGTTGCCCTGGGCGGAAACCCATTAACCTTTGCAGGTTTATCAGGAGTTGGTGATCTCATTGTTACTTGTACCAGTCTTCATAGCCGTAATCGCCGGGCTGGTGTCGCTCTCGGTCAAGGAAAGTCATTAGACACAGTGCTTAAAGAGGTAGGGATGGTGGTAGAAGGGGTAAAGGCTACTCATATTGCCCATCACTTGGGAATTGAGAAAAATATTCCTATGCCCATTACCGAGCAAGCTTATAAAGTTTTATTTAAAGGTGCTGATCCCAAAATCGCAGTGGCAGACTTGATGTTGCGGGGAAAACGCCATGAACTTGAAGAAGTTGTAGAGATGAGTTGGCTAAGATAGTATCATATTTTCGGGATAAGTTACATACACGTAGAAGAGGTTGTAAAAAGCCTCTTCTACGTTTTTTGTTGTACTAGCCAGAACGTATAAGTTTAAGGTTCTGGAAAGGGTCCCTTCTCGGCCGTCCGTGGCCAGCATCATGGAATGTCTAGAACTAAGTCAAGTTTTCTATAAGTGTCATATTTGCCCCAAACAGTCAATATACTTATACTGCTTAATGTGCTAGTCCGGTTATTGGGAATCCACGGGTTACAGGGAGGTGGAAGGGGAGATAAGGTGGAGGCCCTTCCCCAAATTTTGGGACAGCACTCAAAAGGGAGGGAAATTACTATGGAAAAAGTAGACATTTTCAGGGATATCGCAGAACGAACAGGGGGCGATATCTACCTCGGTGTCGTCGGGCCAGTCCGTACAGGAAAGTCCACCTTTATCAAACGATTCATGGACCTCCTAGTCCTGCCCAACATCCAAGATGCATTTGAGCGGGAACGGGCCAAAGATGAACTTCCTCAAAGTGGAACAGGAAGAATGATCACGACGACGGAACCTAAGTTTATTCCATCAGAATCCGTGGAAATCATAGTCAAAGACTCAATCCACATGAATGTTCGACTGGTTGACTGTGTGGGATACAGTGTGGAGGGTGCTTTAGGGTACGAAGAAGAAGATGGTGATGAGCCACGGATGATGAAAACATCATGGAGTGATGAACCTATGTCATTCCAGGATGCAGCTGAAATGGGTACACGTAAAGTTATATCGGATCATGCCACAATAGGTATTGTAGTAACAACGGATGGATCGATTACCGATATTCCGAGGGAGGCTTACCTAGAAGCTGAGGAACGGGTCATTACTGAGCTTCGCCAACTAGGAAAACCATTCGTGGTCATTCTAAATACAACACGTCCTTATGCAGAAAATACCCTTGAATTAAGCCATGCTCTTGAAGAAAGATATGAATTGCCCGTTATTCCAGTGAATTGCCTTGAAATGACACAGGATGATATAACCCAAATTCTAGAAGAAGTGCTTTATGAATTCCCGGTAGCTGAAGTGAATATTGACCTGCCAAAATGGGTTGAAGAACTTGAGCCCACTCATGCAGTTCGGGCTGCCTTTGAAGACAGTGTTCGCAAAGCGATTGACGGGGTGCGGCGTCTGAGAGATATAGATCAAGCGTTAGGCGCCTTGGCAGAATGCCAATATGCCCAAGATGTTCTCCTTAAAGACATGAATTTAGGCCTGGGAATCGCTAATGTTGAAATCACCGCTGTAGAAGGGCTCTTTAAAACAGTCCTCCAAGATCTCACGGGGATTGAAATCGAAGGGGATCATTCCTTACTTCGCTTAGTCTTAGACTATAGTAAGGGCAAGAAGGAATGGGATAAACTATCTGAGGCCATTGAAGAAGTTCGCGTTAACGGCTATGGTGTGGTTACACCTCAACTAGAGGAAATGTTCCTTGATGAGCCCGAACTTGTGAAGCAAGGCGGACATTATGGGATCAAGCTCAAGGCGAGTGCTCCGTCCCTCCATATAATAAGGGCGGATGTGACAACAGAAATTACCCCCTTAATTGGTACAGAAAAGCAAGCTGAAGAACTCGTGAAGTATATGCTGGATGAGTTTGAAAGTGATCCCAAGAAGGTTTGGCAATCTAATATCTTTGGCAAATCCTTGCATGACTTAGTCCGTGAAGGTATCCAAAATAAGCTCTATCGGATGCCGGAAAACGCTCAGAATAAACTCCAAGACACCCTGCAAAGGATTGTCAATGATGGTAGTGGCGGACTTATCTGTATCATTATCTAACTGAGTTATCATGGTTTAAAAACGTTTAAGGTATTATTAAGAACGTATGGAAGGAAAGCACATAGTGCTAGTATCCAGCGTTCTTTTTCTTGTCTTCTTCTCAGAAAGAGGCTTGGAGTTCATTATATAGAGATGAAAAATAAGCGTTGTAATCTTCAGACTAATTAGATAGTATATTGAAAATAGAAGTTTTTGGCTCAATTGTAAATTAAGGCATAAAGGAGATAGTTTTATGGAAAAACAAGATTACCAACAGGCTGATCCAACAAGGCTAGGAGATGAACATCTACTTTATCAAAAAGAGGGTTACTTAGCTAGAATTATCCTAAACAGACCGGAAAAGTATAATGCCTTTTCCTTACCAATGATTCAGAAATGGTCGGAAGCTTTAGAAGACGCCCAAAAAGATCCATCAATAAGGGTCATCGTAGTTACTGCCAAAGGAAAAGCTTTTTCCGCAGGTGGAGATACCGAAGCCATGTTAGAAGGAAAAGGCTTTGTGGGGTTTGATGATAAGGGTGAAACGTGGGGAGATAAAGCTATTGAGCGTAAACGAGCTTTAACCAACTATATTCATAAAGTAGCTTTAACGTTAGACGTGATGGATAAACCCGTAATTTGTGGTATTAACGGCATGGCCATAGGAGCAGGCCTTGATATGGCTTTAATGTGCGATATTAGGGTAGCTGCAGAGGACGCTCGACTTTCTGCCAGCTATGTAAAAGTAGGACTTGTACCGGGTGATGGCGGTGCCTACTATCTGCCTCGTCTAGTGGGAGTTGCTAAAGCCTTAGAGTTCTTATGGACGGGGGATTTTATCTCAGCTTATGACGCGGAAAAATTAGGTATGGTCAATAAGGTTGTCCCTGGGTCAGAATTAGAACAAGCCACCTTAGAGATGGCCAGGAAAATCGCAGACTCCCCTCCAGTATGCGTGCAGATGATCAAGCGGGCTGTTTATTCCGCTCAACGTACGAACGACTTGCGAACAGCTTTAGATCTGATATCTTCTCAAATGGCTATTGTTACCGAAATGTCCGATCACCAGGAGGGGTTAACGGCCCTTAAAGAAAAACGTAAACCAGTTTTTACGGGCCTGTAAAGGATACCTTGACTACCCAACTGAAAGGAATCTAAGGGTAAGGCATAAGGCTGCTTTTTCTTGCAAAACGTAACCAGATCAGCATATAATAACTTTGGACATGATGGGACAATTGAAGAGATAGATAGGAGCGATTTGGTGGCTGGCAAAACCCATGATTTTTTAATTGTCAGTAAGAGTATATTGCCTGAAGCTATTTTAAAAACTGCAGAGGTGAAAGAACTCCTTGTTCAAGGAGATGTCTATACGATCAATGATGCCGTAGAACGTGTAGGACTCAGCCGAAGCGCATATTACAAATACAAGGATGGCGTGTTCCCGTTTTACGAGGCCAGTCGGGAGAGGATTATTACAATTTCCCTAATTCTTGAGAATAAAGCAGGAGTGCTCTCTCACGTTCTCAACTTCATTGCTACGGTTAAAGGTAATGTTCTAACCATTAATCAGGGGATTCCTCTGCAAGGGGTTGCCAATGTTTCGATATCCATTGAAACGGCAGGTCTGGCAGATACCCCAGAGAACCTATTGACCGGACTTGGAGAAATAACGGGGGTAAGAAAAATTGAAGTAATCGGCCAAACTTAGGGTTGCGGTTTTAGATTAGTTATGGTATCCTATAAAAGCCTTCAAATGAGGGCTTAAGTCGGGGCGTGGCTCAGCTTGGTAGAGCGCTACCTTGGGGTGGTAGAGGTCGCATGTTCAAATCATGTCGCTCCGACCAGTAAATTAAAGCCTTTTGGGGCTTTTTTTGTTTGACTAGATTTTGACTATGATACTCTATAATATAGGGTTAGTTTAAGAGATGTTCCATATTTTTCTGAGGACATGATACGTGGAGGCGGTACTGCCAGATTGCAAGGTCTGGCTTTTTGTATTTTATTGGATTGTTTTCGCTATCGTGGAAGGACAATAAAGAAAAATGTAGAAATGTTATAGAAGATAATCTGAGGAATTCCAAAGTTATCTCACGGAGGAGAACGGTAGTATTCCCTAGTATCAGTATTTTAGTGTGGAGGAATTATGGAATCATGTACTATTTGGGAGTAAAAAGATAAATATTGACGATATCGCGACCGGAAAGGTAAAAAACCTTATAGATTGCCTATAACCAATAGTCGGTGGAATAAGCGAAAATCCGGAAGACTGGCGAATTGACTCACTAATTGTGCATAAAGGGATTTCAACTCTACAACAAGACTATGTTCAAATATCAATATGGAGAACCGGTTGCGATCTCGTGTAAAACCCCAAGAACGAATACCTAGCGAATCTCTTTAACTAGAGGGATTAGGATGTTATTTCTTAAAAACTGGAGGTTAGTTCATTTGACCTTTGATCAATTGCTTAAGACTTACCTAGATCAGCTCAAAAATTCAACGTACAAAGACACCACTACGGCTGTCTTGGGGAAATACCTGAGTAAAATTCCTTCAAAATCCTTAAGTGTCTATTTTACCAACTCGGGTGACTTGGATGTTCCTTATATAAGAACGGACTTACTGAAATTCATCTGTTCTTTGAAAAGCTCTCCTGCTAAGCAAGATGCTTTAGATGCGGTTGTTAAGTTTTGGGCATTTCTTCATAACACAGACAAGATACCCCTCAACCCCTTGGAGGTAATGGATTTAATCGTACCTCAATCAGAAGAATCTAGGCGCTTAAAACTGATCCAGTCAATTCAAGAAGAACCCCGGACTTTAGAAGAAATGCAACAGCTTCTCTGGGTATCCAAACGAACGTTACAGTCAGACCTTAAAGATCTGCGCCAGGGCAAGGGCCTCTTTCCTCTGGAGTTAAAAGTTAAGACAAAAAATAACAAGGTTCAATATACCTGTAGTGTGCACCCCATTTTCATGGCCTTTAATTTGACGGCTTTGGCAGAACTTATGATAGGAGTGAAGCAGGTTTTAACGTCTGATGTCTTATACAGAAAACCTTTTGAGATGATTGAACAACAGATATGGACACAACTCACTCCTTACGCCAAACAACAATTAGAAAAGGTCCTTGGTAATGGGCCAATCTATTCCAAACCCTACAGTCGCTTCATGACGGAAGACTGTTATCTTGAAGATAACGTTCACGGGAATTTGGTATACTCTATGAAGGCTGGAAAGCCAATCCTGCTTACCTATAAACAAGAGGAATCAATGCTCTACAAACTGGTCTATATCCTTGACTTGGGGCACGGAGATAAAGAATATCAGTTCAGAGATGCCGATTCAGGAGAAGAATTTAGCCTTCCATTCAATAGAATAGTCAATGCCGAAGGGATTAGGCCAAGAGCTTAGTCCCTTTTCCTCTGCGAAAATGCAATTCAATTGCGGTGAACTATGGACCCCCATCCTATAAACTGTGATTAATGAAGAAACGGAGGGATGTTCATGGAAATCAACAAAGTCTTTGTTTACGGAACCTTAATGAAAGATATGCATAATCATCGTCTAGTCAAGCCCTTCAGCAAACACCTCGAACCGGCGAAAACAATTGGACGGCTCTACGATCTTCCCTACGGCTATCCCGCTTTGATCGGTGGACAAGAGGAAGTATGGGGAGAAATCCTCGAACTTAAGGACGTGGAAGAAGCCTTGAAAATTCTCGATCGCTTGGAAGGCT
>JADQBO010000097.1 GCA_016278585.1 Desulfosporosinus sp. | reverse complement strand
TGAATAAAGACGTTCCGAGTAATGCTACTGTTGGAGGGGTCCCAGCAAAAATTATCTCAGAAAACGATTCTTCAGAATTAATTGTTAAAGGATATGAAAAGGCATGCCAGATACTAGGGCGTAGTTAAAGCCGGGATTCGGTTAGATATTCGAAGCAGAGTTTACATCTCTTGTCGCAAGGAGGTAATAGAGATGGATGAAAGAGATCGAAAACCTTATGTTTATCAACTTCGGGGCTTAACTATTGGAGTGATGCTGATTATTACGATACGACAAACGGAACGATTAACGGCTCTGAGGCATATGAGTGCTAGGTTAGCCGTGAAATACGCAATCCCTTGGGAATTATGAAAGTAAGCACTAGTCATTACCGTGAATCAGTTGAATGCATAATATAATATAGTATAATTAACAAGTTGGATTTATCAAGATATTTATTAATTTAGTAAGTTAATGGGAGTGGTCTGATCTTGGTTATAGACAAACAAAAGGCAGCTTTGAGTTCTGTTTTTGCAGCAGTTTTCCTTACAGCAATGAAATTTGTAGTCGGTGTTTTTACAGGCAGCTTAGGGATTTTATCCGAAGCATTGCATTCTGCGTTGGATCTATGTGCTGCGCTTATAACCTTTTTTGCTGTAAAGTTTTCCGATAAACCGGCAGATTCCAAGCACCACTATGGACATGGGAAGATAGAAAGCTTTTCAGCACTTATTGAGACAGTTTTACTACTCATAACCTGTGGATGGATTATTTATGAAGCAGTGGAAAAGTTGTTTTTTGGCAAAAGTGTGGAATTGATCGGAATTCAATGGGGTGTATTAACAATGATTATATCCATCATTGTTGATGCCTCAAGAGTAAGAGTTTTAAAGAAGGCTGCCAAGGAACATGGAAGTCAGGCATTGGAGGCAGATGCACTTCATTTTAGCAGTGATATATGGAGTTCCTCAGTAGTTATTGTGGGTTTGATTTGTGTGTGGATAGGTGATTACTTCAACATACCTATATTAAAGTACGCAGACCCAGTAGCGGCTTTGGGGGTTGGGCTACTTGTTATTAAGGTGAGCATCAAGCTTGCCAAGGAGACCATCGATGTTTTGTTAGATACTGCCCCAATAGGGATGAAAGAAATGATTGAAAAGGAAATCTGCAAAATCACCAGTGTTATTCAGGTTGCCGAAATCAGGCTCAGACCTTCTGGAGCAGTTCAGTATATTGATATAAATGTTGGCGTTGACCCATATCAAAGCCATAGAAGTGTTCATACTATAGTTCATGAAATCAGGGAAAAGATTTCAGAGATAATACCGAGGTGTGATATTGTGGTCAGCACATTTCCTGTTGATGCTACCGGGATTGCGGACTTAAGTCTTAACCGCACTTTAGAGGAATTAATAAACCAGATTCCAAATTGTACAAATGTTCATAATATCCATGTTTATGAGCTTGATGGCAAAAGGAAGATTACTGCACACATAGAATTGGAAGAGAACTTAACGCTAAAGGATTCCCATGAATTATCCCATAGGATTGGCAACCTGGTTCAGAAGGCAGTAAAAAATGTTGACAATGTGAGTCTATATTTTGAACGAGCTGAACAAGCAGTAGAAACTGAGGATATTACTGAAACACAGCAGGATATTGTCGATAACATAAAAACTGTAGTCCTGAAAATAAGGGATAATGTAGACTGCCATGACATAAAGCTATACCGCAAGGGGAACAAGGTTTCAACGTTTTTGCATTGTGGAGTTCGAGGGGATTTTACTGTGGATAAACTGGAAACTATATCAAACAGTATAAAAATCGAACTGAAAAACAATGTAGCTCGTTTGGAGAATGTTCACATTCACTTTGAACCACTGGAGTAACAAAAAAGATAAATGAATCATGAGCATAACCCTATTAAAGAAGTGATTTTGCAATCAAGTTGAGGCAGCCCAAACTCTCACAGTAATGATTGGAATATGGGTCAGTCCGGCTGGGGGGTGCTGGTTCAAAAGTTTCCTTGTTCCTGGGCTAATGCTACAAAATAATTATGGTTTAATACCCTGGTTGTTAGTGGAATTTGAATTGGATGAATTAGGTGTATTTGGATAAGATGAGTTAGGATAAGAATTAGGAATCGATGTATTGGGATAAGAATTTTGGGGGGTATATGGAGAACTATTAGTTGATAGATTTACCGAATTATTGACATTCCTTGAGTCAAGAATTAAATTCAAATTTGTAATAATTAAATATAGTTCGTTACTAACTGTATATTTACGCGTTCGTCCATTTTCAACTAAGAATATTACAATTTTCGGAATCCCCTTGTTGTCATTTTGAATTAACCGTTGTATAAAGGCATAATCGTTTGCATTTAAGTTAAATTGAGTAATTACTCCGTTATTATCAAATAATATCCAATATCCTGTCAGTGTATCACTTTTTTCGGAAGTCGTAAGAGAATTTTGGTTAGAATAGTCAAATGAACTAAATGTTGAAGAATCATATAGGTTAGAGGAGCTTGGACTTGGATAGCTATATGAATTCAAATTATTAGATGGATAAGCGCTAGGTTGGTATATCTGACTTGTTGCGGCAAGGGAGGAGCGCATAGCGTAAGAACCACCTTTAAAAAAAAATTGATAAACAAGGTAGAATATTATTATAATCGCTATGCCAAAAACTAAAGTAACTATCTCTTGTTGTTTCATCCCATAGGGTTTACGCCCTCTCTGATTAGACATAAAACTTCCCCCTTTGCCAAAGTTAACGTTCAGAGCACCTATAAGAACAAACCCCAGAGTAACCCCATCTGACGCGAATAAACATTACTATCTCACCTCCATTAATATTGTATTATAACGTTATTGATTTATGAATATATGAGCATAAATTCATTTGTCCTAATTCAACGGCACATTCAAGTTAGCTGTGAAAAAATTCCATTGGCACTCAGTCATGCTTTTCTATCAGGTTGGCGAGTTCTATCAAACGATTTCTGTACCGTTCGAGAAAATCCATTAGTGCTTTGATGACATACGGACTGACTATGAAATCTAAAGATTGGCGATGCGAAGGAGTAACAAGCTTAAAATCAAACGAGAAGACCAAGCCTTTCGCGGGTCTTCTCGTTCAGTTTTTTTATTACGAATCCCTTCTCTCCCTCTCTGCGTGCTCACCCGAACTCTGCGCCAAATTAGACTGGGGCAGACTATTAAAACAATCCTAACTTCAACCTAATCCACTTCTTGTAAACGATGGTTATCTAATGAATGATCCAATTCCACTAAAATAACGTCTTGGCCAATTTTCTTTACGTGTTGCCATGGTAGTAAGTAATCATTGTCGTTTCGTCCAAACTTGCCGAATAACGTTCCCTCCCGACCCTCACCAGTAATAATCAAAGTTCTGACAGTACCGTTGCTAGGATCAAGTTCAACATCCTTAATTGGCCCTAACCTTTTACCATCAACCATATTTATTACTTCAAGCATACTTAACTCAGAAGCTTTTATCATCTTTAACCCCCCTCGTATAATTGATTTAGCCTCCCGTGGTAAAACTTATGCTTATATATGTTCACGTATTCATTTATTCATTTATATTAGGTGAGAACACTAATAATTTCCGGCATCGATAGGGTATGCTGCTGTCCTAGAAATGCCATCCGCTATTTATATAAGCTTCCTATGATAACAAGCCCTGGTGTAACAACTCCTTGGGTGTTTTGAACATAACGTATTCCAGGAGTGTAACCGAAAAGTGTTATGGGGGCTCCTGTAGAAAAACTTTGCATTCTGCCTATGAGAAAGAAATCAATCAAGGTCCTTCCGTCGTTTGCGAGAACAATTATTTCGGTTGAACTCCCAAGAGCTATACTTTCAAGTTTGCTTGGTGGAGAAGAAGACTGAACTGATTTGACTGTGCCGGAGAACTGAAGGTACTTACCGTAATAGTTAAAGGGTTTGTTAAACACTAAACTTGGTGGCGGTGCGGTGGGTGTTAAATTACTTTTTTTTGACTGGAGAAAAGCTAAAGCGTATAACGTATTGCCATTTGTAGAGACATCTGGATCAATAGTATTCCAACTTTTGATCGGTGTCGTGGTAAAAAAAGACCTCGAACTACTGGTACCCAAACTCCAAATCAATAAGACTAAAGCCACTACAACAACAATCATATAAGGACCACGGTTAAAATTAAGGTTTTTCCTCGTTCTCATTAACTATACCTCCTTAATAATTCTATGTGTTGGTTTATCCAACTTATGAATAGATGAACATATATTCTTTCTTGCATATTTTAGCGAAATTCTAAACTCTTGTACAGAAAGTATAAGTAAAACTCGCTTCTGAACATGAGCATCTTAGCGTTCACTCAGTTTCCCTTAGCCCTAAGCGAAGGTATCCTTAGCGTTTTGGTCAATAATATTCTAAGTGCTTACAGTCAAAAAGAGCTGCAATTTTTAGGAGTATTTACTGGAAAAGAGTTACCTACCCGAAAACAGGGGGTGTTGTAGCATTCAAAGAGGCTGTTGGGAAAAGGATATGGATGGCTGTACTTTTGATCACTAAACAATCATTAGTCGCCGTTTTGCATCTAAAGATATTAGTGTAGCCCGGTTGCTTTTATGGTATTTTAACAAAAATGTTAAAAATACGTTAAGTTTATGTAATTTACTTATGGTAGATTATATTTGTTAATTGAAATTGGGAGGATGACAAGGACCTGAAGAAGAATGATTTAAAAAATACAAGGGAAGTGTGAAATGGATTTAATAATGAACCTGTTTGATTTTGTTATGAATCTCGATAAAAACCTGACTGAACTGGCTAAAGATTATGGTATTTGGACATATCTAGTTCTATTTGTAATTGTGTTTTGTGAAACAGGGTTGGTTGTTACACCTTTCCTGCCGGGAGATTCAATGATTTTCGTAATTGGTGCCTTGTCAGCGAGCGGTGAGCTGAATTTGGCAGCTATTACTTTTGTCTTGATTTTGGCGGCTATTCTGGGTGATACGGTAAACTATCATATTGGCAAGCTCATAGGCCCAAAGATTTTCCATAAAGAAAATGTACGTTTTTTAAAAAAAGAATATCTCATGCGAACCCATGAGTTTTATGAGACGCATGGGGGCAAGACCATCATAATCGCCAGATTCATACCGATAATGCGAACCTTTGCTCCATTTGTAGCTGGAATGGGTAGGATGACCTACTGGAGGTTTATCAGCTACAATGTTATTGGAGCAGTGGTGTGGGTAGCATTATTTATAGCCGGAGGATACTTCTTTGGCAATATACCTACTGTTAAAGAGAATTTTACCCTTGTAATATTCGCTATCATATTTATTTCTATATTGCCGGGAATAGTTACCTTTATAAATAATAAAAGGCTAAAAACTTCTGAAGAAAGAGCTTAAACTTTGTAGGCTACAGCAAGCTATAAAAGCATTTTAGAAGTGGAGCACGAATTTCTTGAGACGTTTGAAACTTTCATATTATAGGATGGTGCAATGTTGGATAAAGAAAAAATTTATATTTTTTTTTAAAAGCTACCCTCAAAAAATAATAAACTGTTACGAATAACTCATTGAAGACAGGGGGTGATCAGTGGAAAAGAATCCAATGTAAGATTATTCAACAAAGTAGCGCCATTGTAGTTAATTCATAAATTTTAGTAATTAGTTTAAGGAAGGATGATTGAAATGAAAAGTTTTAAACAAACGTTAATGGTAAGTACATTGTCTCTTGGGCTGATAATGGGAGCCGTAGCAATAGTTAGTGCTGCTACATCAGGAACGTCTGTGGACCCTAGCACTACTGCAACTGTAACAACCAGACCAACTGAGACAGAACCGGCTATAACTGTCACTCCAGCAACTGACCCAGTTGCAACTGTTACCTCGGCGCCAGTCACTACAGCACCTGTTACCCAAGCACCAGTTACCCCAGCACCAGAACCAGAACCAGTTGCAACTGTCACCACAGCACACGTTACCCCGACACCAGTTAACCGAGCACCAGTTACCCCGGCACCTGTCACACCAGCGCCCGTCGCCCCTGCACAAAACTATTACTACAATGATGGACATTCTAATATGAATCTCCAACAACACCAACAATTGCATAATAGTATGAACGGAAATGGTTATAACGCTAATCACAATTATAACGAGAATCATAATACTAATTGGGGTGAAAGTCATATGTCCGGTAGCCAATCCGGTCATGAATGATAAGAACTACTGAATAACTTTAATTGGTCCAACAACAACCAGGCCAGATTGCGCCAAATCCTTGGTATGCACCGGGTTCTGACTACGGAAACGGTTGTTGTGGCGGAGCTAATTACTATGGAAGAATGTAGTAGGACGGTTATGGTACAAGATCATTAGCGTTGCATAAATCATCTGACAAAAAGTCAAATATCAAATGGCAAAGA
>JADQBO010000067.1 GCA_016278585.1 Desulfosporosinus sp. | reverse complement strand
TGGATGAGCTTTCTGAAGAGGAAAAACTCATTGTATCTAGGGCTCGTAAGATCCAACGTTACTTGTCACAACCGTTCCACGTTGCAGAAGTATTTACGGGTTCACCCGGAAAATATGTACCGTTAAAAGATACTATTCGCGGCTTTAGTGAAATCGCGGATGGAAAGTACGATAATTTATCCGAGGCCGCTTTCCTTATGGTAGGAACCATTGAAGAGGCGATCGAAAAAGACAAGACATTGGGGGCGTAAGCCATGGCAGGAACATTCTCTCTACGTGTTGTCTCTCCTGAAGGGAACGTACTGAAAGAAGATGTTGAGTTTGTCGTTCTTCCCGGCGGATTGGGTGAGTTGGGGATTTTACCGAACCACACACCCATAATTGCAGGACTGGATGTCGGCGTTATACGTTACACCCTCAACGGTACAATAAAACAAGCCGCAATTGCAGGTGGGTTTGTCGAAGTCGTTGATAATCAAGCGATCGTTCTCGCGGACAGTGCTGAGCTTGCTGAAAAAATTGATCTTACACGCGCAGTAGAAGCCAAAGAACGGGCCTTGAAACGGCTATCGAATCGTACCAACGAAGTCGATGTCCGACGTGCTGAGTATGCATTGCGAAGAGCTGCGGCCCGCATCAGTGCCACAGGAGACAAAAAATAAGCTTATTAAGCTTAACTCATTGTAAACATGAGAAAAAGCCCTCATTATGGGGGCTTTTTTTTATCGATTTTTTTAGATTATATAAATATAGTAAAATATTAAAGAATGTGGATATTAGCTTTCTCACTATTTGGTAAAACTATGATTATAAGAAAACGTGAGAAAGAGGTTATAATATGCTTATTGGTCACGGCTCTCAAAAAACTAAGTTCAATAGGTATATTAGGATATCATTAATCTTGTTAGCTTGGATACTAATTCTTTGCTCTGGAGTTCATACTTATAAAGTTGTTGCCCAGAGCAAGGAATCGATTCAGATCGCAAAATCAGAGGTGCCCTTACTACTAAATTCAGGTCTAGTAGAGGGGAAGGAAGCGGAAGTCACCCTTATTCTATGGTTCGAAGATAGTGACATACCATCAGCTATTCGGGCAAATAAACCTACACCAGACTGGATTTGGGCATATAAGGAATTACAGTTGGAATGCGGAAAAGTATCAGCAACCCTAACAGGGCAACGTCTACTAAATAAAAATGAGGAAAGAAATCTTTTTGCATGGTATACTACTATGGTCCCACAGATTAATAAGGCAGGTGGGAGAATCTATCTAGATGAGCGTATCCCACAGGTAATCGATACTTCAGCCTACCTGAGCCAGACAAATGCGCTCCCTACTCAGTGGGTTCTTATAGATAATATGGTTTCTATTGCTGCCTATCATAACAATCTAGAAATGAGTGTCATGGCGGGTCAAGATCGGATTAACATGCAATTACTTAGTCGTGGAAACAATACAGGGGGGCAATCCGTCTTAGCAATTCCTGTCTTACTTAAGCAATTCTAGCCTAGTGTATCCTTGGAAGAAAAAAGTCGAAATTAGGCAGGAAAAAAGATGGGTCAAAGAGAATATTTACTAGTCGAAGTAAACTAACCTAGGATAGGGGGTGTCTCCAAAAATTGAGTAAGCTTATAGTTACAGGTGGTAAACCACTTGAAGGGACAATCACAGTAAGTGGGGCAAAAAATGCTGTTTTGCCTATTATAGCAGCAAGTTTGTTATGTAAAGAACCTATACGACTAGAGGATGCTCCAGACTTACTGGATGTAAATGTCATGAATCGGGTAATTTCAGCGTTAGGGGCGACGGTGGAACGGAACGGCTCAACTCTGAGCATCCATGCTCGTGAAATAGATTGTATTGAGGCCCCTTACGACCTAGTTTCGCAGATGAGAGCGTCTATAGTTACTATGGGACCACTGCTAGCTCGTAATGGACACGTGCGAATTTCTCATCCCGGGGGATGTGCTATTGGATCACGCCCAATTAATTGGCATCTCAAGGGCTTGGAATCTTTGGGCGCAGAGGTCAAAATGGATCATGGATTCTTAGATGTTTCCACAAAAGGGCTAAAGGGAGCGCGTATTTACCTCGATTTTCCGAGCGTAGGTGCTACAGAAAATATTATGATGGCGGCTTCAATGGCTCAAGGGACAACGCTTATAGAAAATGCGGCTCAAGAGCCTGAAATAGTTGATTTGGCAACATTTCTAAATGAAATGGGTGGGAAGGTACGTGGTGCTGGTACTAGTATCATTTATATTGAAGGAGTTCCCGAATTTCACGGTACTACTCATACCGTGATTCCTGACAGAATCGAGGCAGGAAGCTTTTTGCTCTTGGCGGCAGCAACCGGTGGAGATGTTCTAGTTCAGAATGTGATCGCAGACCATTTGAAGCCACTGATTGCCAAGATGGAAGAAGCGGGAATTCGTATGATGGAAGAAGACGATGGCATTCGAATAACCGGGGACGGAGTTTACAACGCCGTAGATATTAAAACTCAGGTTCACCCGGGATTTCCGACGGATCTCCAGGCTCCATTTATGGCATTCTTAACGCGAGCAAAGGGCACAGGTTTGATTACCGAGACGGTCTTCGAAAATCGTTTTATGCATGTGGATGAGCTAAAGCGTATGGGGGCGGATATTAAGATCGAAGGACGGAGTGCAATTATACAAGGTATACAACGTTTGAATGCTGCACCAGTAACGGCGACAGACTTGCGAGCTGGAGCGGCCCTAATACTGGCAGCCTTGACTTCGGAAGGAAAAACAAGTATTCGTGGGATTCATCACATTGATCGTGGATATGAAATGGTTGAGGAGAAACTATCTCGTTTAGGTGCAAGTATTATTCGTGAGGAGGAGGAAGTGTCTTAGCATTACTGTCGGTCAGTTTTCTTAGGCCATTCTCTTATCTAGTGTGATTATTTGTAGTTCTGTTGTTATTCTTAATAGTATTCTCAAGAACAAGAAGTAGGTTATCTACTCTTGTTCTTTTTGCATTTTCTTACGAACCAAGTTTTTCAATATATTTCATGAGTGCCATATTCTACTATCTTTCTGCATAGATTTAAGCAAAATGCTTGGACTGCAGGAGGGATTCATGAAAAAAGATTGGATATGGCTTATTGCATTATCACTCTGCATTGTATTTATAATTCCCTGGAGCGTTTTACGCTGGCAAACAAGTAAAGTCGATACAAGTGATGTGCAGATAAGAGTTTTAATGCCTGATGGGGAGGTTAATAAGCTACCCCTTGAAGACTATATCTTGGGAGTAATTGCAGCTGAAATGCCCGCTGAGTTTGAGGTTGAAGCGCTAAAGGCTCAAGCCGTCGCAGCAAGGACTTATGCACTGAAACGATTAGGACAAAGCAGTATTCAAAATGTAGGCTATGATGTGGATACTACCGTTCAAACCCAAACCTGGTTATCGGATGCACAAATGCGAAAAAAATGGGGATGGCTTAATTACTGGCGATATAAAGGCAAATTGCAAAAAGCTGTGTTAGGAACCCGAGGTATGGTCCTCGTGTTCAATGGGGAGTATATTGAGGCCTTATATCATAGCAGTAGCGGAAGAAAACCAACCGAACGGGCGGAGGATGTATGGAGTTCATCTCGTCCATATCTGCAAAATGTAAGCTCGGGAGAAGAAAATTTACAACGCTATGTTAGAAACGTGGAGTACGCACCCCGAGAGCTTTATAGGAAGTTAGGGCTTAAAGAATCCCTACGGCCCTTAACTTCAGGGGACTTCCAGGTGTTAGGAAGGACTCTAACCGGAAGAGCCAAAAGTGTACGCGTACTGGGAAGGGTATATCCAGCAACCCAACTCCGAACTTTATTAGGACTCTCCTCAACGGATATTGAATGGACGATTCTACCCGAGCGCCTGACAATAACAACCTATGGTAATGGGCATGCTGTAGGAATGTCACAATGGGGAGCTAACGATTTGGCTAAAAAGAATAAGAACGTGGAGGAAATCCTATTGCACTATTATCCGAGCACAAAGCTTATGCTGTCAGATCAAATGTAGTAAACCCGTTAAAGGGTATTAAGTCTAAAAGAAACAATATTCGGCAAGGTTAGATCTAGAGGTGAGTCGAATGAACCGTTGGAGATTTCATAAAAGATGGACTGTAATTGGGAGCCTTTCGTTTCTATTCGGAGGTCTGATTCTCTATGGAGGATACCAGAGTTCTCTATCAGACCTTTCTCCAGGGATACCACAAACCATAACAAATGAGGCTGCTCATGTATCGTCACCAACTGCACAGGATGTTAAGACTAGGGGAACCAATCATAAATATGCTCAACAGGAAGATTCCGCGATTAGTTTAGATCAGGAGCATGAATTTCAGGAAGCCCTTAAACTTGTATTTGGGAAAGTAAATACAGGTAATAAACCCTTGGAACTTAAAGATTTCCCGAGCCCAGTTCACGGAAAGACCCTTCGAAACGTTGGTAATTATGATTCAGAGACGTTTGGAGATTATAGGTTTCATGCAGGTGTTGATTATGCAGTACTAGAGGGAACCGTAATTCGAGCAACCCACGGAGGAATCGTCGTTTTTTCTGGACTAGATCCTATGTTGGGCCAAAAAGTAGTTTTGGAATGTGGAGAAGGTTGGCAAGTCACGTATGGAAATCTAGATAACCTTCGTGTTCAAGAAGGTGAGATTATTAAAACCCACACGGCGTTAGGGCAGGTCGGAATTCTGCCAGGAGCGGAAAGTGAAAGTGGTCAACCCCAACTTCATTATGAAGTGTGGCATGAAAGTCAGATCCAAAGGCCTTTGTAGGAGCAATTTAGGAATCATCTCTATGAAAATAACAACAACACAGTATTTACCAAGTGAGGACATCCATTTATGGATGTCTTTTTTTGTTGAGAATGCATATAAATGTACTACACTTGTGGACGAAGGAGGGCTCTGCGTGCAAGAATATATACGCAAACGGGTGCTCGATATTGGAACCTACATATTGGAATCGAGTGCAACCGTCCGACAAACGGCTGATGTCTTCGGAGTATCAAAAAGTACGGTTCATAAAGATGTCACGGAACGGTTACCGTTGGTTAATGAAAAATTATCTATGGAAGTAAAGCATATCCTTGAAACCAACAAAGCAGAAAGGCATATTCGGGGAGGAGAGGCGACACGGAAGAAATACCAGGAAAACTAGATTAAGGAAAATATCGGTTGAATAAAAGAGAATCTATCAAAATATCCTAAAAAAACTCAAACAACAAAAGGGATTAGCGATTTTATCACGAATGAATTCAGTACAAGATTATAAGTAGCGAATCTCCCGAGAGGGAGATTATGCTATTTGTTTATACTTTTAATGAGATGGACAAGCTACTGATTAACGAAAGGGGTATCTCCGCTAATGTTTGGAATTGATTTTGGGATAGATTTGGGAATAGACCTAGGTACTGCGAGTGTATTGGTGTATGCTAAAGGTAAAGGAATAGTATTACATGAACCCTCCGTGATTGCAATTGACCGCAATACGAATAAACGAATAGCAGTGGGGGAAGAAGCAAGGTTAATGATTGGTCGTACACCGGGCAATATTGTAGCTGTACGTCCGATGCGTGATGGAGTAATCGCAGATTATCAGACCACGGAGCTTATGTTAAAATATTTTCTGGAGAAAGCGGGCGCTAAAAGATGGCCGTTTTTCAGAACTCGTGTCGTTGTTTGTATCCCTTCCGGAGTAACGGAAGTAGAGCAACGGGCGGTTAAACAGGCAGCATACCAGGCTGGAGCTAAAGATGTGAAAGTAGTTGAAGAACCGTATGCAGCTGCATTGGGAGCGGGATTAGATATTTCTGGACCAACAGGTAACATGGTGGTTGATATAGGCGGCGGAACAACGGATATAGCAGTGCTATCTCTTAATGGAATCGTAGTAAAACGCAGTCTTCGAGTTGGTGGAGATAAGTTCGATGAAGCTATTAGCCGGTATATTCGACGGGAGCATAACCTTATGATTGGGGAACGTACTGCTGAAGAAATTAAGATCGCAGTTGGTTCAGCCGTTCCGGAGGGTCGACCATCAGCGTCTATCGATGTGCGCGGACGTGATTTGATTACCGGTTTACCTAAAACCATCAAGGTCAGGTCTCAAGAATGTTTTGTTGCACTTGAAGAATCCATTGATGCGATTGTTGCCGGTGTTAAGGAAGTCTTAGAACGAACTCCACCGGAATTATCTTCAGATATTCTCGATAAAGGAATTATTATGACAGGTGGAGGAGCTATGATATATGGCTTTGACACACGTCTATCTCGTGAGACCGGATTACCGGTTAGCTTAGCTGAAGATCCGATTTCGTGTGTGGCATTAGGTACGGGCAAGGTATTAACTGGCAGACTTTCGTAAGAATTTTTATAATAATGATGGAACGTTCTTAATTTGTCCGAGGTTTGGTGTTCGATCCGAAATGAG
>JADQBO010000099.1 GCA_016278585.1 Desulfosporosinus sp. | reverse complement strand
TGTCTAACTTGAAAAGAAAGCAATTAACGTTTTTTGCATTACTTCTGTCCGCTACAATGTTTTTGTCAACGCACAGTACCTTGGCCTTAGATAGTGTGACTCAACCAAATTCTGAGACTCCTTCAACGAGTACGGTTGAACCAGTTACCCCACCTGTAGATAATTCTCCTTTAGATCTCTCACTTGAGGATGCCTTGGAGTTAATGGAAACGGGCAATAGTTCTCTTAAATTAACGGACAGCAAACTACTTATCTTAGACAAACAAAATCAACAAGCCTTGGCAAGGCATAATGCGAATATACCGGTTGTTGATGAAGAGTCTAAGAAAGAACGAGATCTAAACCATAAACGTGCGCAATGGACCTTAGACAATGCCAAATATAATAAAGATAATCAATTAAAAGCTCTCAAGGCCCAAATAACGAATCAATACGAAAGTATTTTGACCCTTCAGCAGCAATCGGATAATTTAAAGACCCAGCTAGCTAATTTGGATACAGTGATTAATCAGGTTAACCTCCAGATTGATCTCGGTTTAGAGGTTCCATCAAAAATACATACCTATAAAGCCCAGAAAAGCATGCTGGAAGCAGCTAGAAAAGGGGTTTTGAACAGTATCAATAGTTCAATGATTACACTTAAACAAGATCTTGGACTTGATATCAATAGAAAAGTTGTTCTTACCTCAAGTCCAACCCAGTATACTAAATTTGATGACTCAGATATCGATAGTAAAATTGCTAAGGCCATTGAAAATCACTATGATAACACAAAGTACAAGCGGGATATTGAAATTACTCAGATTCAGTATGATATAGAATTTTACTATTCTAATATACTGGCAGACCAAGTACAGTTGAGTATTGAGGATAAAAAAGCAACCCTCGCAAATTTACCGGTTACCCTGGAAGTGGATTTTAGAAAAGACTATAACGGTTTAAAAACGTTAGAAAATACAATTGAGGCAGATAGATTGACTGTGGAAGCAGATCAGATCAATATCAAGGTTATGCAAAAGAATATTGAGGTTGGAAAATCGAGCAGCCTTGAAATGATTGCACTTCAAAACTCACTTTTAAATGACCAGAATACCTTGCAGCAGAATATTAATGCTTATATGACTGCAGCTACTAATTTCCGAAATAGTTTAGATAATGATGCTATTGAGAAATCACTGTCAAGCGAATAATTCCAAATATTTGCACTTACGGACTAATACCGTGGAATTATCTTGACTTTCTCAATTTTTAGTGCTAATTTTATTTTGTAAGTCATATTAGGCCCTTTGAACCATTGACTTGCGCAATTAGGATCTCCGGACGCGGAGATCCTTTAATTATGTCTGAAATTCTTTTCGCAAGCATTGACTTTCCAACTATGGTTAACTATGGTATAATATATAGTTGGTGCCACAAGCGTCTATTTCCCACGTTGGCGAAACTCACGCGCTATCGCGGATGTTCTGTTTCGGCGGTTATTGTATAGATAGAATTTTTTCTTCGCAGTTATAGTTCGCGGTTATAGATATGGACGCAATTGGAAAACTTAAAGAATATAACAAATAAAAAGGAGAATGAAAGTATTGGCGACATTTGCAGATTTAAACTTAAGTGAACCGATTATTCGATCGATTGTAAACATGGGGTTTGAGGAAACTACCCCTATTCAAGAACAGACGATTCCCGCAGCAATGGAGGGAAAAGATCTGATCGGGCAGGCTCAAACTGGAACAGGTAAAACAGCGGCTTATGGGATCCCCTTGATTGAGAGGATTACAGAGCCAGCCGGACAAATTCAAGGGATTGTTCTAGCTCCTACTCGAGAATTGGCAGTCCAAGTGGCTGAGGAATTGAATAAGATTGGACAGTTTAAACGGATTAATGCCTTACCGATTTATGGTGGGCAAGGAATCGATTGGCAGATCAGGGCTCTTAAGAAGAGACCCCATATTATTGTAGCCACTCCAGGACGTTTAATGGATCACATGAGACGGAAAACGATTCGCCTTAATGAGATCAAGATTGTTGTTCTTGATGAAGCCGATGAAATGCTGAATATGGGCTTTTTGGATGATATCGAAACCATTTTGAAGGAAATTCCTGAAGAACGTCAAACACTACTCTTTTCGGCGACGATGCCTAGGCAGATACAAAATATTGCTCAGCGGTTTATGAAAGAGCCTAAGCTGATTAGTATTAAAGCCACAGGCGTCACGGTCTCTGACATTGAGCAACATTATGTGGAAGTCACTGAGCGCTTAAAATTTGATGTTTTATCTCGTATTTTAGACATCCAATCCCCTGATTTATCGATCGTTTTCGCGCGAACCAAGCGGCGCGTGGATGAGCTTTCTGAGGCGTTGAGCAAACGTGGTTATTCTGCCGAAGGAATTCACGGTGACTTGACCCAAAGTAAGAGAGACAGCGTCCTAAGACAGTTCAAAGATGGAACCATCGAAGTTTTAGTCGCAACGGATGTGGCTGCCCGGGGTTTAGATATCACAGGGGTGACCCACGTCTTTAACTTTGATATTCCTCAAGACCCAGAGAGTTACGTTCATCGGGTAGGCCGGACTGGACGGGCTGGGAAATCAGGCTTAGCAATCACCTTAGTCACTCCCCGGGAGATAGGTATGCTTCGTATGATTGAATCCGTGATTAAACGGAGGATCATCCGCAAACCTATTCCGACCATCATCGAAGCGGTACAAGGTCAGCAACGTTTAACTATGACAGAGATCCTACGCGTTATTACAGAAGAGGATATCGAGAAATATAAAGGGGTAGCAGAAGAGCTGCTAGCTGAACACGATTCGGTAACGCTGTTGTCCGCAGCTCTTAAAATCATTACCAAGGAACCAGACAATGTAGAAGTTCGATTGACGGAATCTGCACCCCCGCGGGGACGCAGCATGGGCGGCGGAAGAAACATGGGGAGTGCTAGACCACAAGGGAACTATCATCGGGATGGCTACGGACAAAAGACGGATACATGGTCGAGGAGAAAAGGCAACGATTTCCGTGGAGGTTCTGCTGGACCTCAAAGAGGCAGAGATAACAAAAGGAACGGATAATAGGTTAATTCTAGGGGGATAAGGTCTTGGTAGCCTTTCCCTTTTGAAAAATGCTCTCTTTAGTCGAGATACTAAGAGGGCATTTTTGTATACTAAAAAGAACTTTTTTAGTTGATACCAGAGGATATAGTTAGTTATCTGTCGAAGTCTCTAATTCAAGGTAATTTAGGACGTTGAAGGGAGATTAAACATGACAGTAAGGTTTCTGAATAAGCGCGCACTTAATTACGGACTCTTGAACGTAATAATCATCTTGATATTGATTCTGAGCACTGCGACGACGGTCAAAGCTGCTGAAAATGTCTTGACTGAAATTCGTTCAATTCTCCAAACCCAGTATGTAGAGTTTGTTCCAGACGATGTTTTAAACGCTCCGACTGTTGAAGAGATGCTCAAACGGCTTGACGATCCGCACACGATGTACTTTACACCCCAGCAATACCGGGAGTTCATCGGAAGTATCGATATGAGTTTTTCGGGGATCGGAATTCATATTGAGATGATACCTGAAGGGGTCAAGGTATTATCCGTTATTTCAGGTTCCCCGGCGGAGGAGGTTGGCTTAAAACCTGGAGAGACGATCATTGGCGCTGATGGGCAATCTTTAGACGGGCTTTCTTCAGAAGAGGCAGTGAGCTTGCTAAGGGGCCCTGAAGGAAGTACGGTTTTGCTCAGAGTTAAGCAGGGGACTGAAACTCGGGATTTGATAGTGACCCGTAGAACGATTACCGAGCCTACAGTGACTGGGGAAGTACTTAGCGGACATATTGGCTATCTTGATTTAAATTCGTTCGGGAGTGATACTCCGGAGGAATTTGAGAAAATGGTTGATTTTTTAAAGAATCAAAACGTGGATAGTTGGATTATAGATTTAAGGGATAATGGAGGAGGATATCTGAGTTCGGCACTAGAGCTTGCTGGATATTTTATTGGATCGGATATTGGGGTACTCTTCAAAGACCGGACGGGTACCCTTTATCCCTATAAGACACAAGACCCCGGCTTCAGAATGAATCAACGAATCGTCGTTCTTATCAATGAAAACAGCGCCAGTGCCTCTGAAATTTTAGCGGCGGCGATTAAGGATCATGGTAAGGCAACTCTGGTTGGGACAACCACCTATGGTAAAGGAACGGTTCAGAGCATGTTTCCCCTTGAGAATGGTGGAGTACTTAAGATGACCGTGGATCACTTTTATTCTCCCCTGGGCTATGAAATCGATCAGGTGGGAGTTAGCCCTAATGTGGTCATTCAGGGGGCAGACTCACTAAAGGCTGCGGAATTGATGTTAACCGATTCTGCTAAAGCCCTTACTATGGCTCAAACTAAAGCTTATTGGGAAACCTGGGGAAAACTATCTGGTTTTAGTTCAGACAGTTCCCAACAACCGCCGATGAATTATATCCATTATTATCCGAACTATCGGCAAGTCGCTGAATTAAGTAAGATTCCACTTGACAAGAAATTCTCAG
This sequence comes from Desulfosporosinus sp., assembly GCA_016278585.1. Classification (GTDB taxonomy): domain Bacteria; phylum Bacillota; class Desulfitobacteriia; order Desulfitobacteriales; family Desulfitobacteriaceae; genus Desulfosporosinus. The sequence goes on along the minus strand of JADQBO010000099.1, from coordinate 1,944 downwards.
TGCATTTTTCTGGGGAGATCGATTGGAAGAGTGTGGACAACTCTAGTATCGAGTTGATTAACAGCAAAACTGGGGAAAGGATTAACTTAACGTTTAAACCACTGGGGCCTTTTGATGTGCAATTAATTCCTATGGATAAGCTCACCGCCGATACAACTTACTGGCTGGTTATCCATCCCACAATCCTTGGAGTCTCAGGTCAAACTTTGTATGAGGGAGGCTTGGCGGTTGTGCAGACCATTCAAGGGACTGAAGCTGCAGGGACTTTAAAGATTCAGTCCTTTAAGGTTAACGACCGAGTAAGTGAGGGGGCTACGAAGAGTCCTCGTGATCCAGACTATGGTTTGGCGATCAAGGATTTAAGGGAAAAACGATAGAAGATTAGAGTAGGGGGTTAGCCTATGATTTATGAAGTATGTGCTCTTGTAATTACTATTATTTTAGGAGTCATTGGCATTGAAGTAATGCTTTGGGTTCGTTCCGCACGAAAACTTACGGAAGAAGCCAAGCAAACGGTGCAGGATATTAATACTCACTTGCCCCATGTGTTAGCGGATGTGCAAGCGGTTACCGGTCTTGTGAGAGAGACTAGTGAGCAAGTGGGAGGAACGGTGAACGAGGTGGCTGTTAGTTTAGAGGAGATGAGGAAGAATCCACTGCGCTTTATTGCTGTTTTCTTGAAGAGCGTAAAACAACTGATGGAGCTATGGCATGAGATTCGTGGTCGAGAAAAAGAAGCCGCGGACTGCTAGGGGAAATGAGCCGCTGATCAGTTTATCTGTTCAGGGGCTCATTTTTTGTTGAATAATTCAAGGAGAAGTATTGATTTTTAAGATCATACAATGTATAACTAAGTGGTGACCGAACAGTCGGTTCTGGATAAGTAGACTATATATGGGTAAAGTGGAGGAGATTGGCGTTGGAAAAGAAAACTTTAAAAATGGGAAAGATGAAACTCTTACTCGTAGCGATGATGGCGTTTGGACTACTAACTGGGTGTAGTGGAAGTGAGCCGACAGCCGTTGTAGAAGAAAAATACATACCAGTAGAAGTGGAAGTGGTCGGGAAGAAGACACTTGTCAATACAGCGATTATAAGCGGCAAGATTTCTTCCGATACAGATGTCTCGGTCGTTCCGAAGGTTCCAGGTAAGGTGGAGTCTGTTAATGTAAAAGTCGGGGATTCTGTTAAGGCAGGAGAGATTCTCTTTACTCTAGAAAAAACTGATATGTCCAATACTTATCAATTAGCAGAGGCCCGATATCAAACTAGTAAAGACCAGTGGGCGGCTGCAAACACTTCTCTGGAGCGAACGAAGACTCTCGTTTCCGAAAAAATTGCGAATGCTCGACAGACCCTGAACAATACAAAGGCCCTTTTTGAGGCTGGCGCAGCATCGAAGGCTCAACTTGACCAAGCGGAGTTAGGACTGAAGGAATTAGAATCAACCTTTGCCGGCCAAATTGAACAATTGAGTGTGCAGGCCTCAGACAGTAGTCTAAAGTTAGCGGAAGTTCAACTCACTCAGGCGCGCGAGGCTTTAGATAATACAACCGTAACGGCTCCCGTGGACGGAATAGTCTCCCAGGTTAATGTTCAGGTAGGAAATATGGCTACCAGCGCCCAAGCGGCAGTTAGCCTGACGAATACATATAGTATCTATAGTTCAATTAGTGTTCCAGAAAATCTAGTAAACCGCCTGACAAAAGGTGACGTAGCAAGAATTACAGTTCCCACGGTGTCCGAGCATAGTCTTGTCGGTAAAATAGATAATATCAGTCCTTCTACTGATCCAAGAACTCAGCTATATCCTCTTAAAATTACCCTGGACAATGCCGAGGGCTTAATCAAGCCAGGTATGTTTGCCAAAGTCGAACTTACGACCGAAGAGAAGGCAGACGTTATGGCGGTAAAAAGTGAGGCCGTCGTCCTGAAAAATGAACA
>JADQBO010000072.1 GCA_016278585.1 Desulfosporosinus sp. | reverse complement strand
GTCTGTAGGTGGAGATGCTGCAGTACACCGGGATGTCATTACAAATAATGTGGATGCAACTGATGTTATGTTACTCGGTACAATTCGCCAACTTGAGCAGCTGGCTACGAAGGTGTTAGCTCAACCATTTGGGCTGAAGAAGATTGGACATACCTTAAAGCAGTTACTGATTGCTTTAGAACCTGCCAAGAACCGAATTCTAAATTGTCGGGGAAAGGAACTGAAACTGGGAGGGCGTACCCTCGTCATGGGGATTTTAAATGTAACCCCGGATTCGTTCTCTGACGGGGGCAGGTATAATAATATTGAGGATGCAATCTCTCAAGCCGAGGGTATGGTTGAACAAGGTGTAGACATTTTAGATATCGGAGGGGAGTCAACTCGACCGAATTATGCGGGTGTGAGTGCCGAAGAAGAATGGCGACGGTTAGAACCGATACTGAAGGCGCTTTTAGAGCGTATAGCAGTTCCCATCTCGATCGACACCTATAAGGCCAGCGTCGCGGCGAAGGCCCTTGAAGCGGGAGCACATATAATTAATGATGTGTGGGGATTGCAAAAAGACCCTGATATGGCTAGGGTTGTCGGCGAATACCAAGTGCCCGTGATTGTGATGCATAATCAAGAAGGAACAGCTTATCGGCAACTGATGGGGGACATTTTAACGTTTTTGTCAAGGAGTATTGAACGGGCAGAAACTCATGGATTATCGGGAGATCAAATTATTGTTGATCCAGGAATCGGATTTGGGAAAACAACTGAGCAGAATCTTGAGGTTATGGCCCGTTTAGCAGAGCTCAAAACACTAGGCCATCCAGTCCTATTAGCAGCTTCTCGCAAATCTATGATTGGAAAGACATTAAACCAAACGGTAGATGAGCGCTTAGAAGGGACTCTGGCAACCAGTGTACTGGGGGTTGTTTCTGGAGTAGATATCATCCGCGTCCATGATGTCGAGGCAAATCGCAGGGCGATGCAAATGGCTGATGCCATTGTAAGGGGACAGAGAGGGGTTAACTATGTCGGAGCGTGATGTGATTCATCTTCGGGGGCTTGACGTTTACGCCTACCATGGGGTATTGCCGGAAGAGCAAGTTTTAGGGCAGAGATTTTTGATCGATATAGATCTTTTTTTCGATCTTCACCAGGCAGGTTCTTCAGATCGAGTAGAGGATACGATCCATTATGGTGAGGTATACCAGGTTATCAAGGCCTGTGTCACTGAGGAAAGGTATCTGTTGATAGAACGTTTGGCAGAGGAAATTGCACAACGGGTTCTAGGACAGTTTGCATGCGCGTCTGTTCGAGTAGAAGTGCATAAACCACAAGCCCCCATCCCGGGGATTTTTAGAGATGTTTCTGTGGAGATTTGGCGAGGTAGGTGAAAGGGCATGAAGGTATTTGTGGGGTTAGGGAGCAATTTGGGGGACAGAGCTTATTATCTTAAAGAAGCGATCTCGTCTTTGGAAGGTCCAACAATTAAAGTTAAGGCAACGTCCCGAATCTATGAAACAGAACCCTGGGGTGTTATTGATCAACCTTTGTATTGGAATCAGGTTATAGAGATCGAAACAACCCTTGAGCCCTTGGACCTTCTTCATGTTTGTCAGGAGATTGAACTGCAACTGGGGAGAGAACGCAAGGTGCATTGGGGTTCTAGAACAATTGACATTGACCTCCTAATTTATGATAATAGAGTCAGTAATTCTGAAGAATTAAGGTTGCCTCATCCTTATCTGGAAGTACGTGCCTTCGTACTGGTTCCTTTGCGAGAGATAGCGCCAAATCTAATCTTGCCATCAGGAAGAGCTATTACTGAGGTAGTAGGAGAGGGTAAGGTCCATCCGCTTACCTCTTAGACATAAAAACCTAAAGATCAGACAATATCATTTCGAATTGTACTGATTTGGGTGATAAATTTTTAGATATCTAGCCAAAGATGACAGAAAAGAATGTCAATTACCATACACCGCTTAGATCTGATGACTGAGACGGAGGGAATGTATCCTTCACGCTCGTGGAGGTTTTTTTATTTCCATCAATTCGACACAACGTAAGATTAATGCTTGGGGAGGAGGATCGGGATGAAATTTGGGATTATTGGAGCCGGAGTTGTGGGTACTGCATTAGCAGTTCAACTATCAAAGGCAGGGCATGAATGTATGGGGGTTCATACTCGAAGTCGTCTCTCGTATGAGCGGTTCCGAAATTATATAAATAAAGACCATCTCCTATTAGAAGAGCTTGTGCCTGCTGCCGATGTTGTATTTATTACGACACAAGATGGAATGATTCGTATGATGGCAGAGAAGCTGGTTGAGAAAGCCTTAATTATACCAGGGCAAGTATGGATTCACTGTTCAGGCTCACTTCCTTCAGCTGTTTTACGTGTCAAGGAGAGTTTACCTGTGCGTTGTTTATCGGTACATCCCCTACAAGCCTTTGCAAGTATAGATAACGCGCTGGCAATCCTTTCAGGAACTCACTTTGGGATTGAAGGGGAGGAAGCTGACCTTGGAGAGGAGATCGTAAAAGATCTTGGTGGAATTCCACATAAAATAGTAGCAGACCAGAAGACACTTTATCATGCCAGCGCGGTCGTAGCCTCTAATTATTTGGTGGTCCTTGCTGCATTAGCTGTAGAACTTTTTGTCGAAGCAGGAATTGAGGAAGGGGAAGCCTTAACCTCTTTGTTACCACTCATGAAAGGCACACTTTCGAACTTAGAACAAGTTGGATTACCTCTTACATTGACGGGTCCAATTGCCCGTGGAGATGTGCAAGTAGTAAAAGGGCACTTAGACCAGTTGCCAACGAAACTAGTGGAGATTTATAAAGGACTAGGATCAAAAGCTTTGGAGTTAGGAGAAAGCAAAAGGGCAATACAGGGGTTAACCTACCCTTCGGATGAGTTAAACTTTCTGAAATCGTTACTTAGTAGATAACCTTCGTACATCTTAATTTCGAAAAGAAGGTGGAGTAAGACGTGAAAAGAACCTCGCATATTCCAGAACTGCGTGAGATTATAGCCCTGGAAAAAGAAAAGGGACGAAAAATTGCCTTAGTACCAACTATGGGTTTTTTACACAAAGGACATCTCTCCTTAATTGAGCACGCCAAACAAACCGATGCCTTTGTAGTGCTGAGCATTTTTGTTAATCCATTACAATTTGGACCTAAGGAAGATCTTTCGCGTTACCCTAGGGACTTAGAACGGGATGCCCGGATGGTGGAAGAAGCTGGAGTTGATGTACTCTTTCATCCTATGGTTGAGGAAATGTATCCTCGTCCCATGGTGACCTTTGTTGAAGTAAGCGAGTTGGATACAATGCTTTGTGGAGCAACTCGTCCTGGACATTTTCGTGGAGTAGCAACCGTAGTGAGCAAGTTATTTCATATTGCTCAACCCGACATGGCCTTTTTTGGACAGAAAGATTATCAGCAATATAAGCTCATTGAGCGTATGGTGATTGATCTGAATCTTCCAATTAAGATTTATCCTGTCCCAATTGTTCGTGAAGAAGATGGATTGGCAATGAGTTCGCGCAACGTCTTATTAACTTCGGAACAACGTCAGCAAGCGGTGATTCTGTCTAAGTCTCTTAAGGCCGCAGAAGTAAGCATACGGGCAGGTCAGCGATCAGCCCAGGAAATTGAAAGGCAGTTACGAGAAAGAATTACTCTTGAGAGCGATGGAGTTATTGACTATGTAGAGATTAGGGATACGGATGATTTGTCTAAAGTAACTGATATAAAGCGACCAATACTATTGGCACTAGCTGTTTTTTTTGGGAAAACCCGTTTAATTGATAATAAAGTAGTGGAGGTTGATCAAGATGTTTAGAACGATGATGAAATCTAAAATTCATAAAGCGTTTGTGACAGAAGCAAATCTTCAATATGTAGGGAGTATCACGATTGATAGTGCCTTGATGGAGGCGGCAGATCTTTTGACAAATGAAAAAGTTCAGGTCGTGAACAACAACAACGGAGCAAGGCTTGAAACTTATGTTATTCCTGGAGAGAGAAACTCAGGGGTGATTTGCTTAAATGGTGCTGCTGCCCGGCACGTGCAGGTTGGTGACGTAGTCATTATTATTTCATATGCAATGCTAAGTGACGAAAAGGCACGTCAGTATATTCCTAAAGTTGTCTTTGTTGATCATGAAAATCGTGAAACTAAGATTACTTCTGAAGAAGTTCATGGATGGAAATCTTAACCTGAATTGAATGACTGGCCAAAATATTCTGTGACTTCAGGGAGGGTATAATACTTTATGAATCATACCATTAGCCAAGACTTATTTCAGACTTTAGCTACGGAAATTAAGGTACTCAAGCAAGAACATAAAGCAATTATCTTGGCTCATTATTATCAAAGACCTGAAGTTCAAGATATCGCTGATTTTGTCGGAGATTCCCTGCAATTGAGTCAACAAGCCGCAAATACAGACGCAGAAGTCATTGTCTTTTGCGGGGTTCATTTTATGGCGGAAAGCGCGGCTATTCTATCGCCAGATAAGGTTGTGATACTGCCCGAGCAGAATGCGGGTTGCCCAATGGCGGACATGGTCGATGCCGAGGGCTTAAGGGCTTATAAAAAGAGGGTTCCCGGAGTTCAAGTGGTTTGTTATGTTAATTCTTCTGCAGAAGTCAAAGCGGAAAGTGATATCTGCTGCACGTCCTCCAATGCTGTAAAAGTAGTACAGTCTTTAAAGGGGAATGACATCCTATTTATTCCAGATGAAAATCTTGGCCGTTACGCTGCTAAAATTCTTGGACGGTCGCTTCAGTTGTGGCCTGGATACTGCAAAACTCATCACCGATTGACGAAGGAAGATATTTTGGTAGCTAAAAAAGAGCATCCGTTAGCCAAAACTATTGTCCATCCCGAATGCCGAGAAGAAATATGCCAGGAAGCGGATTATGTGGGTTCCACGGCAGGCTTGATCGGGTACGCTAAGAACTCTGAGGCTCAAGAATTTATTGTGGGGACGGAGTCAGGGATCCTACATCGACTCCATCAAGTTTGCCCAGAGAAAAAATTCTATCTAGCTTCAGAACGGTTGGTTTGTCCGAATATGAAACTAACAACCTTAGCAAAGGTAAGAGATGGACTTAGAACCCTCTCTCCACGTGTTACTGTGAAAGAGGAAATAAGAGTCAGAGCTAAAGCTACATTAGAGCGAATGCTGGCCTTGTAGGCAGCAGAAGAGCAGGGGCGGGGCATGTTGAGACGATATTTATACCCTTGGTCCAAATCAAAGGTAAGCGTCTTCGATTCGGACGTACTTGTATTAGGAAGCGGTATCGCCGGTTTATATACTGCAATCAAAGCGAGTGAACAATTCCAAGTGACGGTTCTAACTAAGAAAACAATTGGAGAAAGCAATACGGAGCATGCCCAAGGGGGGATCGCGGTAGCCATGGATGAAGCAGATTCCCCTTTATTGCACTTTAAGGACACGTTACGAGCGGGGGCAGGGCTTTGCAATCCTTTGACGGCAAGGATTCTAGTCGAAGAGGGGCCTATCTGCGTGGAAGAACTTATGGGCATGGGTGCTCAGTTTGACCGCCATGATGGGGAACTTGCCTTAACCCGTGAAGGTGCACATAGTCAGAGGAGAATACTGCATGCGCTGGGCGATGCCACGGGCTGGGAGATAGAGCGGGCTTTAGTTGCCAAGGTTAAAGCAAGTCCAAATGTTACTACTCTAGAAGAACGCTTTGTGGTGGATCTATTAGAAAATGATCAAGGGGATATTGTCGGAGCCTTAGTGTTTAATGAGCAAACAGGGGAATTAGAAGGTCATTTGGCGAATGCGATAGTTTTGGCAACGGGTGGGTTAGGGCAGGTTTATTGCTTTACGACGAATCCCAGTGTTGCAACGGGTGATGGATTGGCAGTAGCCTGGCGTGCAGGTGCGGAATTGATGGATATGGAATTTGTTCAATTTCATCCTACAGCATTGTTACTCCCTAATGCACCTCGTTTTCTAATATCCGAGGCCGTGCGTGGTGAAGGTGCACATTTAATTAACGCCGCTGGGATACGTTTTATGGAAAATATACCTGGGAAAGAACTTGCTCCTCGGGATATTGTTGCCCGAGCAATTTGGAGTGAAATGGATAGAGGCCTAGTTTACTTAGATTTTCGCCCTATGGGACAGAAAAGAATCCTGGAGCGATTTCCGACCATTTTCCAAATGTGTTTAAAGTATGGGGTAGATGTATTAACGATGCCTTTACCAGTTGCTCCGGCTGCTCATTATATGATGGGTGGAATTGCGACAAACTCATCTGGGGAAACAAGCCTACCTCACCTTTATGCCGCTGGAGAATGCGCTTGTAATGGGGTCCACGGTGCAAATCGGTTAGCCAGTAATTCATTGCTGGATGGACTGGTGTTTGGGGCACGTATTGTAGAGCGAATGCGGGGTAAAATCATAGGTGAACGCCCTTCTTGGGAGGGGGTTAATAGTCCGGAAGGAAATCTAAGTGGAAACGAAAGTGGAATTAATGCATTCGATGATAAAGTTCTGCGGACTAGGATTCAAGACTTAATGTCGAATAAGGTG